>JBJTNS010000348.1:0-15499 GCA_046074245.1 Chitinophagaceae bacterium
AGCGCGGTAATCAATAACTTCGGCGTTATCGTGCCATTTGTATTTAACGAATCCTTTTTGTGGTCGCAGCCATCTGCTGATTGGTCCGCAATAGAAAGTGTCATTCCCCAGATCCAGTCCTGTTTCTATATGGGTTAATTCGGCCGTATCAAAAAGGGTACACAATCTGTTTCTTAATTTTATGGTGTATCGTCCGGGAGTAAATGTAGTTATCTGAGGCGTAGTGGCGCCTGTATTCCATAAATAAGTAGTTTCCAGTTTGGTCTTTATGCTTAAGTTACTGCCATCCAAGGTGACGGATGTGCCTTTACAGAACAGAGTATCATTTAAGAAGGATTTCGGAGGAGGATATAAAACAAATGTGATACTGTCGGTAGAAGTACAATTGTTGTTGTTGGTAGTAGTTAACCAGTATTGTCCGAGTTTAGGAATGAAAACGGATCTCAGAGTGCTTGTGTCGTTCCAGAGGTAGGTTTTATAGCCTGGCGGACCAATATACGTAAACTGTACGAAGCTATCGCGGCAGATAACTGAATCGGGACCGAGGTCGACGCGACTTAAATCGTTGATGATGGTGATAGTATCTCTGGAGACGCAAGGGGTTTCAGTTACTCTTATCCAGTAGGTGCCACCTTTGTTAACGGTAATTGTTGGAGTTGTTGCACCAGTATTCCATAGATATGTCTTATTAGGAACGTCACCTTCCAGGAGTCTGGTGAATGCACCACAGTAGAGGGTGTCTTTAGGGAGATTGACTTTGAAACTCTTTCTGATGAAAATTTCATAGTCGGTGGTATCATTGCAGCTACTTGAGCTGGTAGCCACCAGTCTGATGGTGTAGTAGCCAGGTTTCGGGTAACTATAAGTTGGAGTTGTTAAAACCGAAGTATCAAGGTTGGTGGAATCAATGCCGAAGTCCCAGTTGTATTTGCTACCACCCTGACTAAGATTGGTAAATGTTACGGGAGTTCCTTCGCAGCCCACTTTTGGAACAAAGAAAGAAGCAACCACATCAAACACGCAGTTACTGACATTAAACTGGAAATCGCGTTTAGTCTCTCCAATCTTAACACCGTTGCGATATTCAATAACTTTGATACCTATTACAAATTGTCCGGTATTAGTTGGAGTTAAATTAATTTTACCCGTTCGGGGGTTGATTGACAGAGTTGGGTTACCATCAATTTGATTGGCATAGGTACTATAACCACTAGCCCAGATAACATTGGTAAAATTACGGGGATTAGTAGATTCGAACTGATTAGGGAGATTGTTAACTTCGTCGGCTCCTAAAAATGGCTGATACAATTCATACACCAGAGAATCCCCGTCAGCATCGGTTGCTGAATGATCGAAGTTTAAGGGGGCATTGGTACAAAGGAAATTGGGAGGAAGCGATTTGAAAACCGGACTGTTGTTAATGAAGTTGTTTTTAAAGCCTGGTATAGAGGTCCAGTAGGTGGCACCAGAGGATTCAGGAGTGACAATATTGCTGATAGAGTTATTCCGGCAGCATCTTTCAAAAGAGATGGTATAGCCATCGTTATTGATGGGAACAGTTATGTCTTTGGTGAAGGTGTATTTATCGACACATGCGTTGGGCTTGTTTTTGATACATTTATAGTTGACATCGCTGACTCTACTAGGACCGGTTCTACTGTTTTTCAGAGGAAAATATCTATTGTTATTGGTGTAAAGTGTATAGGTGTTAAAGGTTTTGTTATAGCTGTAAACATTGAGATATCCGTCCACATCGATATCTATGGCGCCCTGACTGCCATTAATGCAGTCGATATAGAGCAGCATGGTTACCCGGTAAGAGACAGTAGTAGAGGTGTTGCTGAGGTAAGTATACATGATTTCTCCACCCACAATATGGGTAGAAAAGAGCCGTGGCCCTAAAAGCAAAATCCATGCTATCAGGATGCGTCTTATCATGTTATATATTTGTTAGACGTTTGAGCACACCGAAATGTTGCAGTCACGCCGAAGTTTTTTTTCTATTGGCCTCCGCCATTTTTCTGCTGATACAGCTTCAAAATCTGTTCCGCTTCTTGAGTCCTTCCAAGCTTCTGATACTCATCCATTAAGGCTTGGTAAGGTTGCGGGTTTTTCGGGTCGAGCTGAATGGCAACCTGCAAGTTGTAAAGGGCAGAATCTGTTTCGTTCAATTTTAACTGCGCTCTTGCCAGTCCGAAATAACCCTGAGCGGCATCGTGATAAGTACCCAGGAAAGTATTGAAGTAGTTGCGTGCTTCTTCAGCATTGTTTTCCTGAAGTCTGATTTCACCCATATACAATGGCGCCGAAGAGTTTTTCTTGTGTTTATAGGCCAGAGCAAAGTTCTCATAAGCCACTTTAAACAATTTCATGTCCGGATTCTGGCCATTGCCGTAGGCTTTAGTGAAATAAATTTCGCCAAGACTGTTATAGGCTTCGTAGTTGCCGTCTCTGAGTTCTATAGCTTTTTTAAAGAACATGATTGCAGAGTCAGTTTTATTAGTCAGGCGACAAGCGTTGGCAATACCTCTGGCATATTCTTCTTCGAGCGGATTGTATTCATATGCTTTTGAATAGAAGTAGAGCGCTGAATCGCCCATGTTTTTCTTCAGGTATTTTTTTCCTAAGAAGCTGTAGTTATTGTTGGATTGCACAACTGCAGCAACCGTTACTCCATCTACTTTTACTTCATGGATTGTACCTTTTGGAGGCCAGTAACCGCCGAGGATCTGATTTTTAGACAAGGTTCTGGTTGTCCATATGGCGTAGGTCCAGTCGTTATCCGCCCATTCGTATTCTCTGGTCCATGCATACTTCACAGAATCGCCGTCTTTATTGAACGTTTTTAGCGCTTCCTGAATGTTGTTGCTACTAACTTTTATCTTTTTATTTTTAATTTCCGGACGGTTTTCTAATAACCATTTGAATGCTTCTCTTGGAGTCTGGTTCCAGTAATCCAGTTCGTAAAGTCCGTTAGCACCCTGTATGCCACCAGCAATTTCATTAAAGTACATGTACTGGTATGGGTGATTGGCAATGCTCCAGATTCCAGGTTTAATAAAACTTGCTGCGATTACCAGCATTACACTTAATGTAACCACTTGTTTTTTTATCAGATTACCCAGCCAGTACCAGCCAAGAATAGCTAAGGCAGCCAGCGATGGATAAATAAAGATGAAGTGTCTCCATCCATTGTATACATAAGAGCCTTTATAAATCAGGTAAGCCGGAGGGAAAAGGGTAGAGATCAATAAAACCAGAATCATCGCCATTCTGATCTTGGATTGTCTGAACCAGCCAAACAAGATGCTGAGGAAGAAGCCGCCAATAATAGCTAATGGAGCAGTCAGCATAATTAGTTTAGGTTCGTAGTACCAAGGTTTAAGATATTGACGTGTTCCTTCAAATAACTCGTAATAGGTGAGGTAAGAGAATTTTTCAAATTCTTTTAAAGCTGTTAAAGCGCCGGATAATGGCTGTCTTAACGCGTATGGCCACATGATAATGCCGATAAAATAGCCAGCAGCTAAAATGACTGAGAAACTGATCAGGTAAGGTTTTGTGGCTTTAAAGATATCCAGTTTTGTGTTGCGTTGTAATAACCAGTGAAAGAAGAAGGCCATGCCCATAAAGCCGAATAACATTAATCCACCCGCTCTGATGCTGAGTGCGAAACCGATTGCGATGGCAAGCATCACTTTGGTCTGGTGTTTACCTTTCGGCAGTTCCCCCATCAGTTTAAGAATGTAATACAGAGCCATGATAAAGCCTGTCGCAAAAGGGATATCTTTAGGGTTGTTAAAGCAATGTCCGAAGAAAGATGGCGAACACACCAGTGCAATAACGGTAACAATGGCCGGGAGCCAGCCAGAGAATAGTCGAACCACTAAAGCCGCAAATAAAACAGCAAAGAAACCCACTATTGCATTGATGAAATGTCGGACAGCAAAGTCATTTTCTGCGCCTATAACCGAACTGATGGCAGAGCTCACCACGTCGATACTCATGCCATAATAAACGTTGGTAAAGTAGTCGCGGTGACCGGCTTTCTGGAAGTCAAACATCGTTGTATCATCTCCAAAACTGGTATAGTAAGAAAGTACATCTTTCGAGAAGGTGTTGTGATTGGGCTCGTCCCAGGTGATGTTGTAATCAAAACTGATCCAGCACATCAGGGTTAGCAGAACAGCTGACATGACACCAAAAATTCGTTTGTATTTAGAACTGTTGATATTGGTCCATGCCTGAGAATCATCTGATATCACCGGCGCTTTGATGAAAGAATTGTATAAGGCCGCAAAACCAGCGAGTTTGCCTTTGATCAAAGCTCTGATGCCGTCGCCAAATACAAAGTTTTCGCTACCGTATTCGAAATTGCTTTTTACAGATTTATCAGATTTCTCGCCGAGAGCAGCCAGCTGCCAGGCATTATTGATTTTATGGTCGACGACTAAAGTTCTGAAATTGTCTTTGGATAGAAGGACAATTTCGCAAGAAGATAGATTCGCATCTGCCCCGGTAAATAATTTAGGCCAGAAGTTAGCCCAGTAACCCAGGTATTTTTCAAAATAAGAAGCTTTGCTGCCGAATTTGCCGTTGGCGACAATCATGTTGCTGCCGTTAAAGGCTTTGTTAGCGTTGATGATCCAGCGAGAAACAGCACTTGCTTCGTTGCTGAGTGGTAAAGAAAGCGGACTAACATTTTTGATGTTTTCAGGGAACTCGTCACTTTGAAGGATAATCACTTTGCCATCTGCTTTAAGGGCATCCAGCTCTTTAGACTGAATTGCAGGTGAGGCAAAAAGAGTAAGTGGGTTGTTAGACTTAAAACAAATGTCTGCGAGTGCCAGAAGATCTGAAGCCGAGTGTTCGCTTTGTTTTATAGAAGTGATATAAATAGCGGTATTGGTGCCGTTTCCAGTGATTTGATCGCCTCCTGATTGCTTACTTGCCATGCTAAATTCTAAATTTACTTAAAGGTGGAAAATTAGTCCAAATTTATATATTAACCAAATCCGTATCTTTGAAGGCGGAGAAGCGCAATTCTGCTGACCTTAAACATTGAAACGCCGACTTAAAATACTGCTTGAAATACTGCTTGAAAAAATGCCATCCGGCTGGTCTGACCGGGTATCTGGAATGGCTACAGATTTCAGGTTGTTTTTAAGTAAGCGCTATCCCGGAAACAGGTGGCTGCGTCCGTTGATAAGTGCCTGTAATTTTATCATAGTAAGAACAAATGGCGATACATTTACTGAGTTCGAACTAAGCAATATTTGCAATGCTAGGTGCGTCTTTTGTCCGTATCCTGATATGCTGAGAACTGACAAGAAATTTATGCATATGCAGAGAGAGACGCTTGAGAAAGTGAAGCAGGTTTTGCAGGGTAAAAAACGGATGATGGTGAGTTTTACACCAACAACCGGCGATACCCTGTTGCATCCTGAGTGGGATGTGTACATGCGCGAGGTTTTAAATTTGTCATCCATAAACAGAGCAACAATGTTTACCAATGCCATTGAACTGGATAAGGAAGCTTGCGAAAAATTGATGGCCCTTTTTAAGGCAGATACTAAGGGGAAACTCTCTCAGTTGTATTTCTCTGTTGGGGGCTATGACGCTCAAACCTATAAAGCCCTTTATCAGGTGGATCGTTTCGATAAAGTAACTGCCAATATCAGATATTTAATTGAGCAGTTAAAGTCTCGTGGATTGTCCATCGGAATTCATATTCACCTTAAGTTAAAGTCGGGGGATACAGAAAATCCGGCAATTGCTCAGGCTTTGTTCAATCCGGGTGATTATCCATTTGTATATTATTCGCATTCTAAACAATATTTCAGTAACGACGGGTATACCAGAAATGCGCTTTTGCAGTATTATCCTTCAGAAGTGATGGATACTTCGAAAGCTTGTGCGTATTTAAGGAAAACCAGGTTTGCCGCCGATGGTGGTGTTTGGGCAGATGGTTGTGTGATTTCTGAAATGCCGGGAGACAGTTCTTTAAAACTTGGTCAGATAGACGACAATTTTGCACTAATTGAAAAACGCCGGGAAGGGATTATCAATGACTGGGAAAAGAATGGGATTAAACCATTGCCGTGCCAGGGTTGTACCATGTACAGGGCGTAAGAATATCATAAAATCGCAGTTTCTGCGTTATGCCATTATGCACAAAAGGATTTTATTAACCTTTACCGGGTTAATTGTGGTAGGTTTTAGTTTACTGGCTCTCAATATCGGGATCAAGAAACGCCTGTCAAAAACGGCAGTCAAAACAGAAAGTACTGCAACAGATAGCCTGAAAGACGGCGATATTATTTTTCAGATTTCTGTTAGTGGTCAGGGAGAAGCCATACAACTGGCCACAAAATCTGCCTATACCCATGTGGGGGTAATATTTAATATTGAAGGACAATGGCAGGTTTACGAAGCTGTTCAGCCTGTAAAAAGAACACCCCTTAGAGAGTTTATTGCAGAAGGCGATAGCTCCAAATATGTTATCAAAAGATTAGTGCAGGTGGATAGTTTATTGAGTATGGATAAAAAAGCGGCGATGAAAACCTATCTGAATGCTCAGCTTAACAAGAATTACGACCCATACTTTAACTGGAAAGATGATGCCATGTATTGCAGCGAACTGGTGTGGAAGTGTTTTCGAAAAGCAGGTATAGAGCTGACTGTTCTCAGAACATTAAAATCATACGATTTAAGCAGTCCGGTGGTTAAAGCCATCATGAAAGATCGTTATGGTAAAAAGATACCATACGAAGAAAAAGTAGTATCTCCGGGAGATATCTTTGATTCAGGTAAATTGTTTGAAGTAAGAAGAAATTAAAGCAGTTTTAAAGCCTGTTTAATAATATCTTCAACCGTGTGAACTTCGTTGTGTTCGTGGATTTTAGCTAAAACTTTTTCAGTTGGAACTCTAGGGAAACCAAGTGCCAATAGAGCAGCCAGAGCTTCTTCAAATGCTTTTCCGGTGGCGTTGCCCATATATTCGTTGCCATCAGCAGAGGTTAACCGAACAACTTTATCTTGTAATTCAATTATAATTCTCTGAGCGGTTTTTGGACCAACACCCTTAACCGATTTCAGCATATTTAAGTTGCCATTACTAATGGCACTGACGATTCCGGGGATTGACTGGCCACTAAGGATCATTCGGGCAGTGTTGGTGCCCACACCATTGACTAAAATAAGGAGTCTGAACAAATCGCGTTCCAGTGGCTCGGCAAAGCCATAGAGCATATGAGCATCTTCTTTGATGGCCTGATGAATTAAAATTCGAAACTGCTTCAGCGTCTTTATCTTCTCGTATGTATTTATCGAAATTAGAATGTGGTAACCAATGCCGTTATTGTTAACAATAACATAGGCAGGATTAATGTGCTCGATTGAGCCTTCTATAAATTCGTACATAATTTAAAGAGAAATAAACTCAGATTCGTTAACAATGGTGTTCCAGTTAAATCTGTCTTCAGTTTTTAAAGTTTTAATATTGTTAAAGTCACTTAATATTCTGGCGCTTAATAGATTTTCGGTGTGGTTTACCGGGTAGTTTTTGCCTTTGTAACCGAACAATTCTATGTTTGTAACAGTAGCAGCGGTGCCAGAAACGAACATTTCAGAAAGCTGACCGCTGTTGTGCCAGTTAAGGAGATTATCGATGCTGATTTTTTGTTCAACGACATTTAGTCCGTAGTCTTTTAAAAGATGGATAATAGAATCCCTGGTAATTCCAGCCAGCAAACTATCACTTAGTTCAGGCGTGTAAACTGTGTTTCCGCAGATTGCAAAAACGTTACTAGTACCAGTCTCTTCGAGGTACTGATGTTCGTCGCCATCGGTCCACAACACCTGGTCGTAACCATCCTGCTGAGCAAGTTTAGTAGGGTACATAGATGCAGCATAGTTACCAGCACATTTAGCTGCACCAACACCACCTTTGCTGGCGCGGGTATAAGTTTCTTCAATTCTGACTTTAAGCGGGTGGCTGTAATAAGCGTTTACAGGGCAGGCATAAATCATGAAACTATAATGTTCACTGGGTTTTACACCCAGGTAATCATCAGTAGCAAACATGAAAGGACGGATGTAAAGTGAACTACCGGGAGTAGTTGGAATCCAGTCTTTGTCTATGCTGATCAGCTTCTGCATCCCTTCCATGAAGATGTCTTCAGGAAGTTCTGGCATGCACATTCTGACAGCTGAACGATTTAAACGTTTCAGATTTTCAAGAGGTCTGAACAAAGTGATCACACCTTCTTCATTTTTGTAAGCCTTCATGCCTTCGAAAATAGCCTGACCGTAGTGGAGGGCAGAGAGAGTAGGACTTAAAGGAATTTTGCCGAAAGGATCGATTCTGAAATTGGTCCACTCACCGTTTACAAAGTCACACGAGAACATATGGTCGGTAAATACTCTTCCAAAAACAATATTATCAGGATCAAACGAAGAAATTTTTGATTCTTCGATAAGATTTGTTGTAATTTTGAGGCTCATTTGCGATGCAAATTAAAACATTTATATGAATCAAAACCTAATTATTTCTGAAAATTATCCTGAACATGTTAGTATGTTTCTCGGTGAGGAGCTCTATGTCATCAATGAGCCGAAATGGTATGAGAGCCTTCCTTCGGAGGGTGGAAATAAGTACAGGTTTTTAAATATTGTATCGCATAGTAATGAGGAGATTATCCCTCCAGCTCAAAAAGATTTTTTCTTCAGAATGGCCAATGCTATACAGACCGATCGCATCAAAATGGATGCAGATGGTTTCTGTGTCGTTAATGTGCAGGATTTCAAAGGTTTGAAATGGAATAACCTGGTTCACTTATTTAGTCCGAAGTACTGCATTTTCTGGGGAGTTGATCCACATTCGATGGAAGTTAATTGTAAATTCAATGGGGGCGCTCTGCTCAATGATTGTAAAATTATCTATGTCGACCAGATGGATAAAATTGAGTCTGACCTGAATTCCAAGAAGATGCTATGGAATATGATTCAGAGAATGTTTGGAATGGGAAATCAATCAAAATAAAGCAATTGAAGACAATCGTATTTGCATCGGCGAACGCCCATAAACTGGAAGAAATTCGTGCTATGTTGCCAGAAGGCATGGAGTTGCTAAGTTCTTCAGATGTTGGATTTAATGAGGAAGTTGAGGAAACCGGAGATACTTTCGAAGAAAATTCAGAATTAAAGGCTGAAGCCTTGTTTAATTTCACAGGAAAACCCTGTTTCGCAGATGATAGTGGTCTGGAAGTGAAAGCATTAAAGAAACAACCTGGTGTAAAAAGTGCCAGATATTCTGGCGAACCAGTGAATCATCAGAAGAATACGGCTTTATTGTTGAAGAATCTGGAGGGAAAATCAGACCGTTCAGCCAGATTTGTAACAGTAATTTGTCTGAAAACAGCTGATAAAACTCTGTTTTTTGAAGGAGAAGTCAGGGGCACTATAGCAGAAACTCCGAGGGGCGACAAAGGGTTTGGATATGACCCTGTTTTTATACCTGAAGGACATACCCGCACCTTTGCAGAGATGAGTGCCGAAGAAAAAAATGCCATTAGTCACCGAAAAAATGCAGTGATAAAACTGCTGGATTTTGTTCCATATATTTAATGAGTCTGCTGCCTGTTATACCTATAGACGAGTTTGATTACGAGCTTCCAGAAGCACAGATTGCTCAGGAAGCTGTAAATCCCCGCGATGCCAGCAAACTAATGGTTTATCAGCAAGGGCAGATGAATGTAGATGTTTTCAGAAATCTGACAGATTATCTTGATCAGAGCACATCATTATTTTTTAACAATGCCAGGGTTATACCTGCAAGGTTATTCTTAAGCAATGCCAATGGGGCCAGAATTGAAGTGTTTTTACTACAACCTTTTGGTCAGGATCACGGATCGGCTCTTAATGCCACTTCAGTTTGTTCGTGGGAGTGTCTGGTTGGAAACAGTAAGAAATGGAAGAGCGACGAAGTATTGATATACAATCTGAACGGTGAGTTAATAGAACTGCACAGAACAGAGCTTCAGGTGGTAACTTTTAAGTGGAAATCAGGACAGGTTTTTTCAGACTTGCTGGAAGAAATCGGACGTATTCCTCTGCCACCATATATCAAGCATGCAGCAGACAGCGAAGATGCACTGAGGTATCAGACAGTTTATTCAAAGATTGCTGGTTCTGTAGCAGCGCCCACGGCAGGTTTGCATTTCACTGATGATGTGATGGAGGCCTTAAGGCATAAAGGTGTGCAGACCAGTTTTGTAACACTGCATGTAGGAGCTGGCACATTTATGCCTGTAAAGGTAGAGAATGCTGCAGAGCATCCTATGCATCGCGAATTTTTTGAAATAGACCAGACTTTAACGGAGCGATTGCGCTCAACAAAGACTATAATAGCCGTAGGAACCACGTCCTGCAGAGTGTTAGAGAGTTTGTATTATGTGGCGAAGCAAATTCAGGAGGGTATGGCAATGCCATTGAGTGTGCCTCAGTTTCCGTATTTAGAGGAAGATATAATTTTAGATCGTCGACAGGTAGCAGATATTATTGATCGGTACATGACTGAGAGAAATGTATCGGTTTTAAAAGGCGATACATCGATTATGATAACACCAGGCTATCGCTTCAAATTTTGCCAGGGCATCATTACAAATTTCCATCAGCCTAAGTCGACTTTACTGCTTTTAATATCTGCCTTTATCGGCGATAACTGGCGTAAAGTCTACCAAAAAGCCCTGGAAGAAAACTTCAGGTTTTTGAGTTATGGCGACAGTTCCATCCTGCTTCCATAATATTTTTAATTAAGAGAAAATTCAATTAAATTTGCCAACTTATAACATTTTGGCACATTATTCGTTTAAGGCTAAATACAAACTTATTTCAAAAGAAATGAAAACTAAATTATTCCTACTGACCCTCATAGCGGCATTGTTTAGCAGCAGTGCATCAGCTCAGAAATTTGGTTATGTTGACACTGATTACATTCTGGGTCAGTTAACCGAATACAAGGCCGCACAGAAGCAGCTGAATGAGATTTCCCAGAAGTGGGAGAGCGACCTTAAGATTCTGAAAGACGAGGTTGACAAATTATACAAAGATTACAAAGCCGAAGAAATTTTATTAAGTCCTTCTCAACGCAAAGAACGGGAAGATGCCATTGTTGCCAAGGAAGAAGCGATTAAGAAATTTGAGCAGGAGAAGTTTGGTGTTAATGGCGAATTGTTTAAGAAGCGTCAGGAGTTAATCAAACCAATACAAGACAAGGTTTTTGTAGCCATTCAGAAAGTAGCCAAAAACAACGGACTGGATTTTATCTTTGATAAATCAGCCAATATGAACATCCTTTTCAGCAATCCAAAGTTTGACAGAAGCGACGATGTGCTGGACGAATTAGGAGTAACTCAAACAGAAAAAGAATCAGACAAATAATATATTAAAAATGAAAAATTCCATCTTATCAGTAGCCTTTTTGTTACTTTGTTCCTTCATTCCAAGTGTTTCCAATGCCCAGATGGTTGGTCACCTTAATTTTCAGGAAATTATTCAGTTAATGCCAGAATACGAAACTGCCTCAAAAGAGTATGATTTATACAAATTATCTCTGGAAGATCAGTTAAAGCAAATCGAGACAGAATATCTGGCTTCTCAGAAAAAAATGGACGATGAGTCTAAAAAACCTGCTCCAAGTCAGACCCGCATGAAAATGTACGCTCAACAAATGGAGTTAATGCAACAAAGTTATCAGGAAATGCAACAAAGCGTTCAGGATAGTTTGAACATTAAAATGGGTGAACTTGTAGAGCCAATTAAGAATAAAGTTACCAATGCCGTAGCTGAAGTGGCCAAAGAAAAAGGATACTCTCATGTGATTGATAACAGCATGGGTACTTTGATTTATGCTGATGCAAAGCATGATGTAACCGCAGCTGTTAAAACCAAATTAGGCATAAAAGAAAAACCAGCGGTTAATCCGGGTGCTGGAAAACCAAAAACTGGCAATTAATCCAATCAGGTTTTGTCAAGCGGTAAATTTCATCCAAAAGCCTCTCATCCGATAGGTGTTTTTGACTCAGGTATTGGTGGCTTAACTGTTGCCAAAGCCATTAATGAACTTTTACCCAACGAACATCTGATCTATTTCGGCGATACGGCTCACATGCCTTATGGAGAGAAATCGCCGCATGCCATCAAATCTTATTCAGAAAAAATTGCAGGGTTTCTCATTGAGCAACCCTGCAAATTAGTTGTCATAGCTTGTAATTCTGCTTCTGCAACAGCCTTTAAGCAGGTTCAGAAAATATTACCGGACAAGCATTTTGTCATCAATGTGATTGATCCGGTGGTCGAGCATCTGGTGTCTGGAGGTAATTATAGTAAAATCGGGCTTATAGGCACCAAGCGAACAGTCAGCAGTGCAGTATATAAGAAGAAATTCGAAAAGGCTAATCCTGATATTTTATTAAAATCACTGGCAACCCCCTTGTTAGCGCCAATGATAGAAGAAGGGTTTTTTAACAACAATATTTCCAAAACTGTGGTACACTCGTACTTGAGCAATCCTCATTTGTCCAATATCGAGAGCATCATTCTGGCCTGTACCCATTATCCTTTGATCATTAACGAGATCAGTTCGTTTTACAAAGGCAAGGTCAATATCATTAATTCGGCTGAAATTGTAAGTCTGGCCGTGCAAAATTTCCTTAGGGAGCGAAACTTACTTAATGAAAATAAAAAGGCACCTAAGCATCAGTTTTATGTGTCCGACTACACAGAATCTTTTGAAGAGACTGCCAAGATATTTTTTGGTGGTAAGATTAAACTGAGGGAGAAAAACCTGTGGAGCGATAAGTAGAAGACACTTTCTGAGTCTGATCTGCTTAATTTACTAAATACCTTTAATTTCTTTAACACGTATTTGATTTGTAAGAAACAATCAACTAAATTTGCGCCACATTAAAACAATACCATGGCATTCGATTTAGACATGATTAAAAGAGTGTATGCCAATATGCCAGAGCGCATAGAAGCAGCACGCAAACTTTTACAAAAACCATTAACTTTAACTGAAAAAATATTGTATTCTCACCTTAGTGAGGGCAATGCGACTCAGGTATTTGAAAGAGGTAAGAGTTACGTTGATTTCGCACCAGACAGAGTAGCGATGCAGGATGCAACAGCCCAGATGGCTTTATTGCAGTTTATGCAGGCTGGTCGTCCGCAGGTTGCTGTGCCAAGTACAGTGCATTGCGATCACTTGATTAATGCCAAAGTAGAAGCTAAAGAAGATTTAGCTTTCGCTAACGAAGAGAGCAAAGAGGTTTACGACTTCCTGTCTTCAGTTAGTAACAAATATGGTATTGGTTTCTGGAAGCCAGGTGCAGGTATTATTCACCAGGTTGTTTTAGAGAACTATGCTTTCCCAGGTGGAATGATGATTGGTACAGATTCTCACACTGTGAATGCCGGTGGATTAGGAATGGTAGCAATTGGTGTTGGTGGAGCAGATGCTTGTGATGTGATGGCAGGCTTACCATGGGAACTTAAGTTTCCTAAATTGATAGGTGTGAAGCTTACAGGTAAACTGAGTGGCTGGGCATCTCCTAAAGACGTTATTTTAAAAGTGGCTGGTATTTTAACCGTTAAGGGTGGTACCGGTGCAATTGTCGAATATTTTGGCGAAGGTGCTACTTCAATGAGTGGTACAGGTAAAGGTACTATCTGTAACATGGGTGCTGAGATCGGCGCTACTACTTCTACTTTTGGTTACGACGAAAGTATGGAGCGTTACCTCAGAGCAACGGGCAGAGCTGAAGTAGCTGACATGGCAAACGCAGTAAAAGAACATCTGACTGCTGATGCAGAATGTTACGCCAATCCAGAGGCTTACTTTGATCAGGTGATAGAAATCAATCTGTCAGAACTGGAGCCACACATCAACGGACCGTTTACGCCAGATTTAGCAACACCAATCTCTAAAATGAAAGAGGTTGCTGCAGCAAACGGATGGCCATTGAGCGTTGAAGTTGGATTGATAGGTTCTTGTACCAACAGTAGCTATGAGGATATTTCAAGAGCTGCAAGCTTAGCTAAACAGGTATCTGAGAAAAGTTTAAAAACCAAAGCCGAATTTACCATCACTCCAGGTAGTGAGCTGGTAAGATATACAATCGAAAGAGACGGCTTTATCGATACTTTCCATAAAATAGGTGCTACTGTGTTTGCAAATGCTTGCGGACCGTGCATCGGTATGTGGACCAGGATGGGTGCTGAAAAGAAAGAGAAAAACTCTATCATTCACTCATTCAACAGAAACTTCGCAGCCAGACAGGATGGTAATCCAAATACCCATGCTTTCGTCGCTAGTCCTGAAATTACCACCGCGCTTGCTATTGCAGGTCGTTTAGATTTCAATCCATTAACGGATTCATTGGTGAATGAGAATGGCGAGTCTGTGATGCTGGATGAGCCAACAGGTATGGAATTACCACAAAGAGGTTTTGCAGTTGAAGATGCAGGATATCAGGCACCAGCTGCTGATGGTTCAGGTGTGCAGGTAAATGTTTCACCTGATAGCAAACGTTTACAGTTGTTAGCACCATTCTCTGCCTGGGAGGGTACCGACCTGATGGGTTTGAAACTTTTAATCAAGGCGAAAGGAAAATGTACGACCGATCATATCAGTATGGCCGGACCATGGTTGAAGTTCAGAGGGCACCTCGATAATATCAGTAATAACATGCTGATAGGGGCTGTAAACTTCTACAATGAGAAAACCAATCTGGTGAAAAATCAGATGAATGAAGTGTACGACGAAGTGCCAAAAGTTCAGAGAGCATATAAAGCTGCTGGTATCGGCAGTATTGTAGTAGGAGACGAGAACTACGGTGAAGGATCAAGCAGAGAGCATGCGGCCATGGAGCCAAGACATTTAGGTGTTCGTGTGGTACTGACAAAATCATTCGCCCGTATTCACGAAACCAACTTAAAGAAACAGGGTATGCTGGCATTAACATTTGCTGATAAAGCAGATTACGATAAGATTCAGGAAGATGACAGCATAGATGTTATCGGATTAACTACATTTGCGCCTAACGTGCCATTAAAACTGGTATTTACGCACAAAGATGGCAGTTCAGATACAATAGTTTGTAACCACACTTACAACGAACAGCAAATTGAGTGGTTCAAAGCGGGTGGTGCTTTAAATATTATCAGAAGAAGCGTCCAGTAAGCTGCACATTTAAAAAGACATCAAAATCCCGCTTAAAAAGCGGGATTTTTTTTGAAATCAGGATTAGATAGATAAATATTGAGTTTTGGGAGATGTTGATGGAGTGATTGGGTAATAGTTTGATTTGCAGATGGTTGAAATTTTAAGAAGAGAAATTTCAAAGAGGATATTTAGGAAAAGCATTAATTTGAAATCATATTTTAAAAAAAGGTTTGCATTTTAAAGTTTAATCCATATTTTTGCACTCCCAAAATT
>JBJTNS010000349.1:0-3735 GCA_046074245.1 Chitinophagaceae bacterium
TCGAAGATAATTTTTTCGGAATATATGTGCAGTACGGCACCAGTTGTGTGGTACAAGACAATATCATCAGAGCTTATGGTACCGAAGAGCAGCAGATTGGCAATGGTATTCATTGCTGGAAAAGTGATAGTTTATTGATCATTCATAATGATATTACAGGACACCGCGACGGCATATACTTTGAGTTTGTTACACATTCTGTGATATGGAGAAATAACTCGCATCAGAACATACGCTACGGATTGCATTTTATGTTTTCAAACGACGACGCCTATTACACCAATGTGTTTAAAGGTAATGGCGCCGGCGTGGCAGTGATGTTTACAAAAGGTGTTAAGATGGTGAATAATGTATTTGAAGACAACTGGGGCGATGCGGCCTACGGCATTTTGTTGAAAGAGATATCTGATAGTTATATTCACGGTAATAAGATTTTGAGCAATACCTCTGGAATTTATATGGAGGGAACGAACAGGATAGTGCTCGAGAGCAATGTTTTCGAGTCGAATGGCTGGGGCATGAAAATGCAGGCCTCTTGTATGGACAATATCGTAAAGGGCAACAACTTTGTGGGCAACACATTTGATGTGAGCACAAATGGCACCCTTGTACTAAATGTTTTCAGTAAAAATTACTGGGACAAATATGAAGGCTATGATTTAAACAGAGACGGGATTGGTGATGTGCCCTTTCATCCCCTGAGTTTGTTTTCTGTCATAGCCGAGAACAATCCTTCTGTTATGATATTATTCAGAAGTTTTATAATGACATTACTGGATCGCTCTGAGAAGGTAATGCCAACATTAACCCCTGATAATTTCAGGGATTCAGAGCCATTGATGCACTCATTACCCCTATGATTGAAATAGTAGAACTAAATAAAAAATTCGGAAAGCTGGCGGTATTGAAAGACGTGAATTTGTCTTTCAGGAAAGGTGAATGCGTGGCATTGATTGGTCCGAACGGCTGTGGGAAAACCACCTTAATTAAATCGATATTAGGGATGGTGATTCCAGATAGTGGCGAGTTGATGTTTGATGGAACATCCATTCAGTCGGATTTTCTTTACAGAAACAGGATTGGGTATATGCCACAGATTGGAAGATATCCTGAGAATATGAGTGTTGGCAGGATCATAGAAACGATTAAAGAATTGCGCTCTCATAAAGGAGCATTAGACGAGACCCTGATAGAGCAATTTAAAATAAAGGATATTCTGGATAAGAGAATGCGAACCTTGTCGGGCGGCACTACTCAGAAAGTAAGTGCCTGCCTGGCATTTTTATTTAATCCGGATGTGCTGATACTCGACGAGCCAACTGCAGGTTTAGATCCATTGGCTTCAGAAATTCTGAAAGAGAAAATTCTGGTTGAAAAAGCAAAAGGGAAACTGGTATTGATTACCTCGCATTTACTGAGCGAATTGGATGATCTGATTTCAGAAATAGTGTTCATGCAGGAAGGTCATATTAAGTTTCATCAGTCGGTAGAAAGTTTGTTAGAGAACACCAGAGAGCTGAAGATTTCTAAAGCCATTGCTTCGGTGCTGAAAGCCGGATATGGCTCGTTTAGCAAGGTGTCCGAAGAAGTAAAAGTAATTGAGAAAGTATGAACAGAATCGTCAAATTTGTAGTGCTGGATATTGTCAGAAACAAAATTGTTCTGGTGTATACTATTTTGCTGGCCGCTTTGTCGTGGGGTGTTTTTAGTGTTGAAGACAACAGTGCCAAAGGCGTATTAAGTTTATTGAATTTAATACTGCTCAATGTGCCACTGGTATCGGTGGTTTTTTCGACCATTTATATTTACAACAGTTCAGAGTTTATAGAGTTGTTGCTGAGTCAGCCTATTAAAAGGGCTAAGATCTGGCGCAGTTTGTTTTTAGGTTTACAATCGTCGCTGTTACTGGCATTTGTTGTAGGAGCCGGCATTCCGATACTGGTATTTGCGCCCTTAAAAATTGCCTTAATGATGTTAGTTACAGGGAGTTTACTAACGGCTGTTTTTGTATCGCTGGCATTTTTAGGATCTATCTATACCAGAGACAAAGCCAAAGGTATAGGCATGGCCATTTTGTTGTGGTTGTTTTTTGCTTTGTTATTTGATGGTTTGATTTTGTTTGTTTTGTTTCAGTTTTCAGATTACCCGATTGAATCAGCAATGGTGGTTATGAGTGCCATGAGTCCGATAGACATCTCAAGGATTCTGATATTGTTACAGATGGACGTATCAGCTATGATGGGGTATACTGGCGCGATTTTCAAATCATTTTTCGGAACAGATTATGGAATAGCCATTACATTTTTGATATTGTTGTTATGGGTTTTGGTACCCTTCGGATTGTCAATCAGAAAATTTAAATCTAAAGATTTATAAATATGAAGACAGATATTCGTTTTAGAGAAGATATCGATTTATTGATCAGACATTTTTATCTGAAAATATCGAATGATGTTTTACTTAAGACCTATTTCAGTGCGTTTGATGCAGAAAAGAGAGAGCGCTTTATCAGAGGTGTTACAGATTTCTGGGAGAACATCTTGTTATTTACCGGCGATTACAATGGCAATCCGATGGAAGTGCATTCGATGTTGCATCAGAGGCAGCCCATGACTGAACTACATTTTAAGCATTGGAACGAATTGTTTGTTCAGACATTGGACAGTCTGTTCGACGGACCAAAAGCTGATATAATGAAGTATGAAGCTCAGAAAATTTCGCTGATTATTCAGGGGAAATTATTAAAATGACTCGTGTATGTAGATTTTCAAATAAAAAAAACCGTCGGGAAACTGACGGTTTTTTTATGTGGTTAAGTTATCAGATTATTTGCCGGGAAGTAACACCTCATTGATGACATGAATGATGCCATTAGAAGTTGGAATAGATGCAACAATTTCGGCTTTATCGTTGACGAAAATCTTGCCATCTTTTTTGGTGATTTTAATATTATCGCCGTTCACCTGACCGATAGACTGACCATCTGTTAAGTTTTCTGCTTTATAAACAGCAACAGAAACGTGGTATTCTAGAATATTTACCAGAGCCTCTTTACTTTCTGGTTTCAATAAACCATCAACTGTGCCTTCAGGTAGTTTAGCGAAAGCAGCATTTGTAGGAGCGAACACGGTAAAAGGACCAGCATTGCTGAGGACATCTACCAGTTCTCCAGCTTTCACTGCCGTAACCAGAGTTGTGTGGTCGGGACTACCGATAGCGGTTTGAACCAGGTTTTTTGAAGATACATCGTCCTTTACGGCACTTTGTCCGGCAGGAGCGCCAGTAGAAGAAGCATCGTCAGATTTAGTAGTTTCTGTTGCAGGAGCAGAATTACATGAAGCACTGATTACAGTGGCCATGATGAATAGGGTTTTAACTATATTTTTCATAATACTTGATATTATTTGATTCAAATTTAGAGCAGGTATCTGACTGATACTCTGACCCCCATCAGTTATCAGTAAAAAACAGGACAAAAATGTCCGAAATCAGATTTTTGAGTGAAAAGAAGTACCTGGAAATGCTTTTTTATAGTCAATTTACTTGACTAAATAAGCAGAAGATTAAAGATCGAAGTAAAGTATTGAAATTGAATAACAGTTTTGAATATAGGGCATTGTTAAAAATGATTAATATCATATAATTTTAAGTCGAATATAAACCTCACAAAAACACATGAATAGATGTTTGAAATGAGTGATTATGTGAGAAATAATAGTCTATCAGGTTTTTTAT
>JBJTNS010000350.1:0-2709 GCA_046074245.1 Chitinophagaceae bacterium
TTTTTCTGAATCTAAATTAAAGGCGTTTGATCACTGCATCAATGAATTAAAAGCTCAAGGTATTCATGTAGTTCTGGTGCGAATGCCAGTGACACATTCCATGCAGGTATTAGAAGATTCTAAAGGTGGGTTATTGAAACAATATCTGTATAATGCCGAGTATGGCGACCAGCATATTTTTAGGGGCTGGGGTGCGTATACCACTTTTGATGGAAGTCATCTGAACAGCGAGTCGGCCAGCAGATTTTCCAAAGATCTGGCTTTGTATCTCACCTCGGTATTTAAAAAGGATGTGAGATTCCATTTAAATAAATAATTTAAGGACAACCTTTTCTGTTAAATATTCGTCTTGCATTCAAAGTCATTATAAAGAATAGGCGTATCTTTGTTATCTATAATTTGAAGCAACTAATCATTATTCCATTATTTTTAATGAGTTTAGCACTACAGGCTCAGCTCAACATTGCACCAATCTGGTGTTTTGGGAAGAATATTGGTTTAGATTTTCGCACAAATCCACCAGATACCTTTACCTCATCGGTGAATACAGGAGAAGGTTCTGCAGGTGCTACCGACGAGAAAGGCAATATCTGGATGTATACAGACGGCAATAAAGTATACAACCGCAACCATGCCATGATGCCTAACGGATATGGCCTTACCGGGAGTCCTAGTTCCTCTCAGGCTGCCATCGTATTGCAACATCCCTCACAAAGAAATGCCAGACAATTTTATGTGTTAACAGTACCTGAATATGCTGGCTGGCCAGGCTTTTGTTATTCGATAGTTGACATGACCAAAGACGGAGGTTTAGGCGATGTGGTGCAAAAAAATGTGCCTTTATATCCTGGTCCGGTTTCTGAACAAATGCAACCCGCTATGCATAGCAATGGGGTCGACTATTGGGTGGTGCTCAAAGGTTACGGCAACGATAGTTTGTTTACCTATTTGATTGACAGTTCAGGTGTGCATTTGAAACACCGTTTTAAATTTGGTAAGGGCGTAACCAATACCATTGGGGTTATGCGTTTTAACAGCGACTATAGCAGATTTGCCTATACCTGTTACGATTATACCGGTTATGTTGAAATATGCGATTTCAATACCACCACTGGGGTCATTTCAAATCCGTTATTGCTAAATGATTTATACGACCCTTACGGCGTGAACTTTTCGCCTGATGGCAGCAAATTGTATGTTGGGCATTTGCAGACAAGAATATTATATCAGTACGACTTGAGTAACTATAATGCTGCGGCTATTTTAGCCACAAAGTATACAGTAGCTTCAGGTTTTGCATTCGGGCAGATTAATAAAGCATACGACGGTAAATATTACGAAGCGGTATTGCTTAAAACCGCTTTGTCTGAAATAAGGAATCCGAATGCATCAGGAGCAGCTTGTAATTTTACATATGATGTCGTGTCTACCGGAGGTAAAGTAGTAGTATATGGCTTGCCATTGTTTTATATCTATCCATTGCCCAATGCCAGTCTGGAAGTAACAGGCAAATGTCTGGAGGATACATTTAAATTTTCTACTAATCTGGTGCCTGGTCAGGATGTCTTTACGTGGGAACTCAATACAGGATCAGGATTTAAAACAGTCTCTAACAACTCTTACTACAATTATAAGTTCAGTTCGCCAGGCACTTATTACATACGCATCATTAATGATCCGGACACGATAACCGATACTATTACGGTACTAAGTTGTTTAACGGATACATTGAAGTGGGATATCAAGGGCAATTGCAGGAGAGACACTGTGCATTTCAGTTGCAATCTAAAAGCGGGCATCGATTCATGCTTATGGCAGATAGACGAAGGCGCAGGGTATTATTTGGCCTCCAAACAAACTGCATTTTCAAAATACTTTAATACACAAACTCAGATTAGAGTTCGGTTAATAGGATTAAATGATACATTAGAACAATCTATCATGCTTCAGAAATGTGATAGTCTGGAATGGCGCATCAATGGAAGATGTTTTGAGAATGGTTTGTCGGTTTGGTCGAATTTGCGCTTTGGTCAGGATACAATTCTGTGGTTGTTGGATCAGGGCAGTGGATACAGAATAGTATCACGACAGTCGAGTGACCGACTCAGGTTTGATTCGGCGGTAAGTGTCAAATTGCGGCTCATCGGCTTTGATGATACCCTGGATCAGACAATCGACTTAATAGATTGTGGCAGCAGTTGCGACATCATGATTCCGAATGTCTTTACACCAAACGATGATTTGGTAAATGATGCTTTCGAATACCAGACCAAATGTATGTTGAACAACCCCGAGCTTTTAATTTTCAACCGCTGGGGTGAGCAGTTATTTGCATCGCACACACAAGGCCAGGGCTGGGACGGCACATATGGTTCAAAATTCTGTCCAGACGGATTATATCTTTACATTTTAAGCTACGATGACATCAGAGGTCAGCGCATTGTGGTGAATGGTTTGGTGCATTTGATCAGGTGAGGCTTGAATAGAGTTTTTCAAAACTTCCAATCAATTCCTTCTCTTCCAATTCTTTTAAAGCATTTTGACGGATGTCTGATGAGCTGAGATTTAATGATAAGGTCTTCCTGATGGCTTCGCCTAAACCTTCCGGACTGTCACTTAAATAACCATTAACGCCATCTTGTACCATCTCCTGGATGCCACCTATGCGCATGCCGGCTACTGGAGTGCCACACAACAAAGCCTCTGATA
>JBJTNS010000351.1:0-2659 GCA_046074245.1 Chitinophagaceae bacterium
CTTCGCGAATGGTACAATCAGCCAATCATCATCTTATCGGTTCTTAATAACGAAGAAGATATAGTCAACGCACTTGACCATGGAGCATCCGACTATTTAACAAAACCTTTCAGAACTGGCGAACTGCTTGCCAGAATCAGACTTTGCCTTCGCAAGAATTTACATGAGCCCAATACTGAAACAAAATGCATTGGTGATCTGGAAATTGACTTTGTTGCCAGGACATTCAAAAAAAACAAACAACTGATTAAATTAACCACCACCGAATACCAACTGATCAGTTTAATGGCAAAAAACGAAGGCAAAGTCCTTACCCATCAATACATCCTAAAGAACATCTGGGGCAATAGCTATCAGGACCAGTCGCAATACCTTCGGGTATACGTTGCGCAGCTCAGAAAAAAAATTGAAGACGATCCGGTACATCCTATATATATCATCACTGAAAGCGGTGTAGGTTACCGATTTACTGATTCAAAAAAATCTTTATAAAATCTTTATACCCTTCTTTTAAGTCTTTATATTCTGCTTATAAAACTTAGCAGATTTTTGTAGTGTTATTTTCTGCAAGCAAATGAGCTCATTAACACTCGACAAAAACAAAATTACCACGGCCTCCTTACTTGTTGCTCTTGGTATAATTTACGGAGACATTGGCACTAGTCCGCTTTACGTTCTCAAAGCCATCATCGGCGATAAACCTGTTACAGAACAACTAGTTTTTGGTGGCATTAGTTGTGTATTCTGGACCCTCGTGTTTCAGACAAGTTTTAAATACATCTGGCTGACTTTAAAAGCGGATAACGAGGGTGAAGGTGGTATTTTTTCATTGTATGCACTCGTAAGAAGATATGGCAAGAAGCTGGTTATTCCGACAATTCTTGGAGCCACTACTTTGCTGGCAGACGGCATTATTAACCCTCCAATCTCTGTGGCTTCGGCTGTCGAAGGACTGGAAATGGTGGAAGGACTGGGACATATACCTGTAGTACCAATAGTGATTGTCATTTTAACATTATTGTTTTTCTTTCAGAGATTCGGCACTCAGAAAGTCGGCACCTTTTTCGGACCAGTTATGGTGATCTGGTTCACCATGTTACTTACTGTCGGCTTAAGTAAAATCGTTAACTACCCAGCCATACTGCAGGCTCTTAACCCATACTATGCTTACCATCTGTTAGCAGAATACCCTAAAGGATTCTGGTTACTTGGTGCTGTATTCCTTGCCACTACAGGTGCAGAAGCCTTGTATTCCGACCTGGGACATTGTGGCCGAAAAAACATCCGTATAACCTGGGTGTTTGTAAAAATTTGTCTGCTAACTAACTACCTCGGACAGGCAGCCTGGCTCATGCAGGGACAATCTTTTCTGGAAGGAAGAAATCCTTTTTTCGAAATTATTCCGGGCTGGTTTTTACTTCCAAGCATCCTTATTGCAACAGCAGCAACAATTATAGCTTCACAAGCTCTGATCAGTGGTTCTTATACCCTGATCAACGAAGCAGTCAACTTAAATTTCTGGCCCAGAGTTACTGTCAGACAACCAACAGAACTTAAAGGTCAGATTTATATTCCGAGCGTCAATACCATCTTATGGGCTGGCTGTGTCATGATGATTTTATACTTCAAATCATCAACTCATATGGAAGCTGCATATGGTTTCTCAATCACCATAACCATGATAATGACAACTGTTCTACTGGGCTATTTTATGCTAGTCAGATTAAAATGGAACAAATGGATGGTATGGACAATATTGATTGTTTTCGGATGCATAGAACTGTCATTCTTCATCGCTAACGTGGCTAAAATTAAAGAAAGATGGATGTTCTTATTTTTCGAATTATTCATTTTCATGGTGATGTATATCTGGTATTATGCCCGCAAAGTGAACAACAAATTCATGCGTTTTGAAGACCTGGGAAAATACACACAACAATTCATCGACCTGAGCATTGACGATAATATCCCTAAATTTTCTACCCATCTGATTTACCTGACTAAAGCTGACAGAAGAACAGATATAGAAGAAAAAATCATCAAATCTATTTTTGCAAAAAAACCGAAAAGAGCGGATGTATACTGGTTTGTCCATTTACAAAGAACCGAAAGTCCGTATACCCTGAACTACAGCGTTTCTGAACTGATAGACGACAAAGTCATACGTATCAACATCAATGTAGGCTTCCGCATAAAACCAAGAACAGAAATGTATTTCAAAAAAATTGTACAGGACCTGGTAAAACAACGCGAGTTAAAACTCCATATCCGTCCGGATGGATCCACTAAATACAATTCTGAACCAGATTTCAAATTTGTAATCCTTGAAAAATTTATTTCTATAGAAAATGAATTTACTGTCAGAGAGGGCTTACTGATGAACGCCTATTTCAAATTAAAGAGTCTGGGACAAAGTGACGAGAGGGCATTCGGACTGGAAAAAAGTGATGTACAGATAGAACAAGTTCCTCTGATATACCACCCTGCAAGTTCTGTAGAACTCGACCGACTGGAAAGATAAATTCAAACCATTAAAATACAACCCAATTACAATGAAAAACATTTTCATAACAGGATTTCTATGCCTTATTTTCCAACACACCTATGCTCAGAACAAAACACCTTTTGAAGGCATAGATGCCACCTGGCAAAACGGAAA
>JBJTNS010000352.1:0-2866 GCA_046074245.1 Chitinophagaceae bacterium
TGTTGGGCTGAGCGATAATTTCAGTCAGGCAAATGATTTCAATGCATTTGTAGACGGGCGTGCCGCATCTGCTAGTTTTAGCGCTTGAATCAGTATTGCCGAAGCAGCCAGTTCCACACCAGTCGCATGGCACTTCTTTGAAGCCCAGTTTGTACATTTTTCCAGGTGTAACTTTAGAGGAGAAGTCATTCCAGTTTTTGGCCAGATAATACACCTGAGAGGGTGCAAAACTGCTGATAATGTTATCGCCAACAAAATGGGCGAAACCATACTGAGAGACATCGGCAGCCATAACAGTTACGGCATTGTCGCAAGGGTTTGGGTCTTTGTCGGTGTCTTTACATGAAGTGATGAACAAGCTGCAGATGAACAGCGGGAATAACAATGTTATTAAATGTTTCATAAGTTGGATTCTTTTATACCTATAAGACTCTCAGAATTTCGGATTTGTTGCAAGAGGTTAAATTTATTTTTTGACCCTGACAGGTTGTTTTTTAGCTAAAAATTAAAGTTGTAGAATTAATTTAATATTTCACCCTGACAGGGTGTTTCATTTTAAAATAATTATTTCATCATAAAAACTAATTCTTTAATCTATACCGAATGCCAGCACTTATTCCAATGGTCTGGTAGCCTGTTGAAACTGTACTGATTTCTAATTCGGAGAGTGATCGGGCATAGTTCAATAGCATAAACCAGTTGTATCTCTGACTGAATTCGCGACTAATACCGATACTTGCATTGATGCTCATGTGAAATTTCTGGACGACACTTCTGTCTGCTAAAGTGGTCTTTACATAATAACCAGAAGGCTGACTGTTGATCCCTTTGCTGTAGAGAAGAAAATGACTTCTGATGCCAGCACCGTAGGTTAAATGCCAGCGATTCAAGCTAAAACATTCGCGCCAGTATTCAAGCGGAATACTTAGATGCCGAAAAGTGTTTTTTACTACACCTCCTTCACCTGCTGCAAAACTGTCGCTGCTATTGAAATCGAAGTTGCTGACACGACCACCACTTCCACTCAGTGCATTTTGATTAAGATTGTAAACTTGAATGCCATAGCTAAGTTGCTGATAGTTGAGTCCGGTTTTTACAATACCAGATCTTCTCTGAATGCTGTAGTGCACTCCGAATTGATACCCCAGCATTTTTTTATCGGTTTCGTTGCGTTTATACTCGTTTGGATTGTTGGGCATAGGTGGTCCGTTAAACAATGCCATGTTAGAATAATTAACACTTGTTCGGGTATCCGTTATGAAAGTCGCCAGCTCTGCACCAAAATATTGTTTTAAATGACGACTTTGTAATTCCTTGATTTCTTTTTTACTCTTGCTCAGCATTTTTAATAAGGTATCTTTTTTAATGAGGATTGAATCTTCATTAACTGCTAATACGACGACTGAATACGTTTTGTCGGTTTTGATTTCAATAGTCGAATCAGGGTATACATCTCCAGCTAAAACGTGAGTTGCCAGTATTCTTTCTGCTACCTGAACAGTTTTTACTGGTCCCTCTACTAGTATTTTCTTAGGTTGAAATACTTCAGGTATCCATTGATCTTTCTTGACTGGAGTTACTCTTCTAGAAGCCGTATCAGTTGTAGTAACTGGCGATTCGGTATAGGTTTGGGTAGATGTATTGGTCTTAGAGGATGCAATATTTTTTGATGAGTTGTTAAATAGAAGCAGTCCCATACTACTCGCTATTACCAGGCAGGCAGCGCTTAGCCATATCCACAAAGCTCTTTTCTTTTTCTTTTCCGGAGGCAGCGCACTGGCAATAGTCTCCCAGTTACCAGCTTTCGGAGCAGGTGCGAACTGTGACGAATGGTCTTTGAGAAAATCTTCAAATGATTTTTGTGACATATTGAATCTGATGTTTATCTTTAAGGATGGCAGCGAGTTTTTGTTTGGCTCTCATGTATTGCGAGCGTACTGTTACTTCTTTGATGTCGAGCATAGCAGCAATTTCAGGGTACGAGTATCCCTCGATGGCATAGAGGTTCAGGATTGTTCTGAAGCCAGTTGGCAGAGCAGCTATTTCGTTCATGATTGCTTCGCAGTCAAATTTATCCAGTGTCTCGGGCATACTTATAATTTCTGTTTCTATGATGGATTCTGAAAAGGAGAAGGCAGTTTGTTTTTTAAGGAAATCGATGGATGCTCTCACTACTATTTTTTTCAGCCAGCCTTCAAAAGAGCCTTCAAAACGGTAGAGGTGCAGGTGTTTAAAAATACGTATAAATGCTTCCTGCAGCAGGTCGTTCGCAGTATCATAATCACCGGCAAAGCGGTAGCAGATACCCAGCAATCTGGCTGAGTACAACTGATAGAATTCGAACTGTGCTTTCCGGTTATTATTCTTACACGCGTTGATTAATTCTTTTTCATATGTTGTATACTTTTCCTCCTTTGGCATTGGTTGGACTTTGCGCAAACAGTCCTGCTAATTTAACTAATAGACTTAAAAAAAAACGATTTTGTTGCAAGGGGTGAGATTTTTTGCACATTGGTGTTGTTTTGGTCCATGTATGTGTGGACATCGGAGCATGTTAAAATGAAAGCGGCTAATCTTTCTCCGGCACCGCTGAGGCCGGTCTACATATTAAAACCTAACGTTTTTATAGGATGATTGTGGAGCATCGCCGATGCGGGATGTGACAGGTTTATTGCTAGATTTTAAAATAGGCGTTTTAAAAAAAGATAAATGTTTAAATACCGACTATTTGAATGTTGATGCAATAATATTGAAAATGAATAAAAATAATTTAAATATTCCCCCAGGATGGAATGGGCATTTTATCACAATCGTAACACATGAGAGACAGAATTATTTTGGTGAAATTGAAAATGGAGAAATGTGT
>JBJTNS010000353.1:0-2594 GCA_046074245.1 Chitinophagaceae bacterium
GTAAATACTCACCATAAATATACTGAAAAATACTGGTATCGGTAGACAATCCTTTGTAGTGAAACACTGCATAAAGTCCACCTGGAATCTCTAAAATACTATGTCCATCGACAATATAAGATGAAATTTCTTCCAACTCAACTACTGCCCACTTCTCGAAGGTCTTATTTGGATCAAACTGATTAAAATAATCCTTTTCATATACCTGTGCCGATATGATGTCTTTGTTTAATCGATTCTGGATACTGCCAGTTTCAGGCATAAAAGTTCTCCATAATTCGCCAACTCTGTTATTTGCCAATGACATTGTTAAATGTCTGCCGAGGCAGAGTTTTGGCGCTATTGTCTGAATTTCTGGAATCAGCATCAGACTAACCTTTAGCTTTTTCCATCGCCTTCTTGATGAACTTCACAAAGATAGGATGTGGATTCTCAACAGTGCTCTTTAACTCCGGATGAAACTGTACACCGATGAAAAACGGATGCTTTGGAATCTCAACAATTTCTGCTAATCCAGTAGCTGGATTGGTACCAGTAATCATCATTCCATGCTTTTCAAATGCATTCAAATACTTATTATTGAATTCATAACGATGTCTGTGGCGCTCGCTAATCTTAGATTTACCGTATATTTTAGATGCAAGTGAGCCTTTTACGATGTTACAATCGTATGCTCCTAATCTCATGGTACCGCCTTTCTGAGTGATGGTTTTTTGTTCCGACATCATATCGATTACCGGGTGCTTGGTTTCTTCACTCATCTCTGCACTATGTGCATCTTTATGTCCCATTACATTTCTGGCAAATTCTATCACGCTGCACTGCATGCCCAGACAAATACCAAAGAATGGTACATTGTTCTCTCTGGCATATTTAATGGCAGTTAATTTACCATCAATACCTCTGCCACCGAAACCTGGTGCTACCAAAATACCATCATAGTTTTTCAGTTTGTCATTTACATTTTCTTCAGTCAGTAATTCGCTGTGCACATATTTTACTTTCACAGAGCACTCATTAGCGGCTCCCGCATGAATAAAGGCTTCGTTAATTGATTTGTAAGCATCAGGTAACTCAACATATTTACCTACTAAAGCAATATTTACTTCATCTTTTGGATGACGAATATGGTGAAGGAATTCTTTCCACTGTTCTAAAACTGGCTCTTGTCTGGCTGCTAATTTTAATTTACTTAAAACAACTTTGTCCAGTTTCTCTTTCATCATTACCAGTGGCACATCGTAGATAGTGTCTACGTCTATGCTCTCAATCACAGCATTTACATTTACATTACAGAATAAAGCTACTTTTCTTCTGATTTCTGAATTCAGATGGTGCTCTGTACGACAAACCAATATATCTGGTTTAATACCACTCTCTAATAAAAATCTTACAGAGTGTTGTGTAGGTTTTGTTTTTAATTCGCCCGCCGCTGATAAATATGGAATCAAAGTCAGGTGAATCACAATGGCATCGTCTTCGCCTACTTCCCACTGTAATTGTCTTACAGCTTCAATGAATGGCAGAGATTCTATATCACCAACTGTTCCTCCAATTTCTGTGATTACAATATCGAAATTACCAGTATTACCCAGCAATTTCATTCGTCGTTTAATTTCGTCTGTAATATGTGGAACTACCTGAACGGTTTTTCCTAAATAGTCACCTCTGCGCTCATTGTCGATCACAGTCTGATAAATTCTGCCTGTTGTGACGTTGTTAGCCTGAGAAGTCGGAACATTTAAAAAACGTTCGTAATGACCTAAGTCGAGGTCGGTTTCAGCACCATCTTCTGTGACATAACATTCTCCATGCTCATATGGATTTAATGTTCCTGGATCCACATTGATGTATGGATCAAATTTCTGAATGGTAACACGGTATCCCCTTGCTTGTAACAACTTCGCTAACGAAGCTGATATGATACCCTTACCTAATGATGATGTAACACCTCCGGTTACGAAAACGTATTTGCACTTCTGTTCCATGATAATAATGTTGGTTAAATGAAAGCCTGTTATTGATTGTTTTCAATCAATCGCAATAGTTTTTTGACAATAACAGATGGAGCAGATAACCGGATGACAAAGGTAGATATTTTTCTTAAATCATGTGGGGGTTGATTTTCAAGAAATTGTCAACAGTGATTAAATCAGAAGGGGTGTCTATCGCGGGACTAACAAAATCGGTATCCTTGACGCTTATTGTAAACCCATTTTCAAGCCATCTGAGTTGTTCTAAACTCTCTGTTTGTTCTAATACTCCAGTTTGTAACTGACTTAATGCTGAGCATATTTCTGTTCTGAATGCGTACATGCCAATATGCCTTCTATATGGATAATTGTCAGCCCAGGTGCTCTCTTCCATGCCTCTGAAATATGGTATTGCTTGTCTGGAAAAGTAAATGGCTTTGCTGTTGCTATCACTAATTACTTTGACAATATTGGGATTGAATAATTCTTCGCTGCTCTTAATAGGTTTCTGCAATGTCGCAATATCTGTATGATGTTCAGAAAACTCTGATGCCAGTAACTCTATCTGAGATGGTAAAATAAATGGTTCATCTCCCTGCAAATTAATTAAAACATCAAATC
>JBJTNS010000354.1:0-3858 GCA_046074245.1 Chitinophagaceae bacterium
GAACTGACCCGTTTGGGGGCAGAATATATCCGAATTGTCAATTATTCGGTGCCAGCGCTGATGTTCTTTAACTGCGGAAAACAATTGCTTGACGGACTGGGTAAAACACAGATTTCAATGTATGTAACCTTCTTTGGATTACTCTTAAATGTCGGTTTAAACTATGTCCTGATCTTCGGTAAACTGGGTTTCGAAGAGATGGGTTTAGCTGGTGCCGCCTGGGCAACAGTTATATCTCGTATTGCCATGGCTGCCATTATGATGGTCTGGGCCTGGTGGCATCCACTGATGAATGATCTCAAAAAAAGAAGCATAGAACAAATGTCTTACTTCAAAGAAATTCTTAAAATAGGTATCCCCGTTGGTTTTACTTTCTTCTTCGAAATAGCTGCTTTTTCTATCGCTCTTGTTTTCGCCGGCATGCTCTCTGATTTGCATTCTGCAGCACATCAGATCGCCATCAACCTGGCTTCTGTAACCTATATGTTTGTTACAGGTGTGGCTGCTGCAGGGAATATTATCGTCGGTAATCACTACGGAGCAAATGATGCTGCAGGAATCAGACGCTCTGGTTTTGCTGCGCTTATTATCACCGTGGCCATAGAAATTGTATTTGCATTGGTCTTCTTAATTTTCTATAAAGAATTGCCTTTGATCTATACCAATGATCCTGACTTGCTTATCATAACCCCACCTTTAATTCTTCTGGCTGCTGTTTTTCAGATGAGTGATGGTCTACAAGCTGTGGGTGCCGGTGTGCTGAGAGGCATTAAAGATACACGTATCACTGGTATCATCGCCTTTGTATGCTACTGGCTCATTATGATACCAGGTGCATACTTCCTGTGTTTTTATACCGATATGGGAATTAATGGGATATGGCTGGCTTTCGTCATCGGACTGACTCTCGCAGCAATACTGCTCCTACACCGCTTCAATAAAATGAGCAAGCCAGAGAATCTCCATTTCGAACACCTCGGTCATTTTAATGATTTCGGTAACACAGAAGCATAATACTTAGCACCTTTTATTTTCAATTCGTGCTTCGTATCTTTGACACTTACATGAAAAATTCATTTTTCTTTCTGTTGCTGCTCTTCGTCTCAGCTCCCGTACAAGCACAACTCAGTAATCCCTCTATTTCTTTTTCCGTTGAACCCGGATACGGCAACAGGGGGATGAATTTTAAAAGCAAAGTGCCATCAGCTTATAAAGATTCAATTAATAAAGCTGATATCTGGCGTCAGTCACTCAGCGCCTCAGCGATGTTATCCTATAATACCTCGAGGTACAGCAGAATTTTTACCGGTATTCAGTTTCTTAATTTTGGTTTTACCAGAATGCGCTATAATCTGAAATTTATGGATACCATACATCCGGATATCGGAATAGTTAACGACCTGTCGCAAACTGGTAGTAACGACGTGGCCTATGTATACCGCTATCAGTATCTGGCATTTCCTTTTCTCTTTTCATCAAAACTAAGAATCAAGAAGCTTAAATCAAGCACCCTACATTTTATGATGGGTGGCTCTCTCGCCGTACTTCTTAATCATGATATTAAAACTAAACTGATTGGATTCTCTGCAAAAGGTCAGAAACAATTCAGACTTAAAGATAAAGAAAACGAGGCGGGTTTGTTTAATGCCAATATTCAATTCGGATTAAGGCTTGAAAATCCTATTATTGATAAGAATACCTTCATATTTGTTCAACCCGATATTTATTTACCAATCCTGAAAGCGAATTACAGCGATGAGAAAGCGCAGTTATATCATTTCGGACTTCAGATTGGTATTATGTATCTTCTGGAAAAAGATAAAGCCTGATGAGAGTCGTACTTCAAAGAGTTAGTTCTGCTTCCGTTACCATCGACGGAATAAGTGTTTCTGAAATAGGGCAGGGGTTCATGATTTTACTGGGTATCGAGATATCTGATAATCAGGCAGATGCTGACTGGATGATAGGAAAAGTCGCACAGATGCGGGTATTCGGTGATGCTGATGGTAAAATGAACCTCAGTATACAGGATGTTAAGGGGAGTTTTCTGGTGGTGTCACAGTTTACCCTTCATGCAATGACAGCAAAAGGAAATCGTCCGTCTTTCATTAAAGCCGCCCGACCAGAACAAGCCATTCCAATTTACGAGTATTTTGTAAAGCAATTGCAACTTATTAGTGGATTGCCCGTAAAAACGGGACAATTTGGTGCAGATATGCAAGTAGCACTGGTTAATGATGGTCCCGTTACGATAATCATCGATTCTAAACAACGCGAATAAGTAAGTCTGTCGATTACTTGTCCATTTTACCCTACAAGTTTATCTATTACTGGTTTCTATTTACTATCTTCGCGCCCGAATTTATGATGATTCAAGTATTAAAATCGAAAATCCACAATGTCAGAATCTCCTTCACTGAGCTGAACTATATCGGTAGTATCACTATTGATGAAGACTTGCTGGATGCTGCCAATATGATTGAAAATGAAAAGGTGCTGATTGTGAACAACAATAATGGCGAGCGTTTTGAAACCTATATTATAAAGGGAGAGAGAGGAAGTGGGATGGTAGGACTAAATGGTGCAGCTGCACGCAGAGGTATGATTGGCGATGAGTTAATTATTATTAGTTTTGCCAGTATGGATTTCGAAGAAGCTAAGTCGCACAAACCCTGGCTGGTCTTCCCAAACAAATTTAACAAACTCTGATTTTGAATAAAAAAGAAATCATCAAGTACCTGATCTTCGCCGCCATTGGTGTGCTGGTTGTGTATTCAATTCAAAAGGGGCTGACCTTTGATGATTTGCTTAAAAATTTAAAAGAAGCTAAAGTTCATTACGTTTTACTCTCCACTTTTGTGGGGGTGCTGGCAGTGCTTTTCAGAGCTCTGCGCTGGCAATTGCTGCTTAAACCAATGGGATATGAAACCCGTTTAGATAATGCCTATCACGCAACAATGAGCGGTTATCTGATTAACCTCGGCATTCCCCGCTCTGGTGAAGTAGCCAGATGTGCTTTGTTCTCTAAAACGGATAAAGTGCCGGTTAATGTTCTGGTAGGTACTGTGCTTAGTGAAAGAGTGCTGGATCTGGTTATGCTGATGATCGTCGTTTTCTCGGCAGTCTTTATGCAGTTTGATTTGCTCTATGGCTATGTATACGATAATGTGCTGGTGAAACTACAGAGTAATTCGCTGGTTCTAATTATAGTGGTATTAGTCTTACTAGCTGGTCTGGTCGTTGCATTCAAAGCGAAATCTCTTTTCAGTGCCGAAACAAAAATTGGTAAAATATTCCTCGGATTCTTTGATGGTATCAAAAGCATCTTCTCGCTGAAACAGCCCCTTCTATTTATCCTGTATACGATAGGCATCTGGCTTTGCTACTGGATGATGACTTATTTTATTTTACAGGCTTTTGATTATACAGAGGCACTGGGACTATCAGGAGGTTTATCTGCACTGGTTTTTAGTAGTATAGGTGTTATCATTCCTGCTCCTGCTGGTTCTGCAACTATATATAGTATCTATATCGGACTCAATCAGATTTATCACCTGAGTATCGATCAGGCTAAAGCTATCGGTATTGTGATGTTCTCGAGTAATATTTTGATGATTATCCTTGCAGGAACTATTTCATACGTAATTCTTGCTAAACGAACCAAAGCATAAATGGGTAAACATAGCTCTATCAACGCAAAAATTCTCTCTCTTAAGCAATTGCTGGAAAAGATTCAGGAGGATAAAAAAAATGTTAAAAAAGTAGTTTTTACCAATGGATGTTTTGATATATTGCACCGTGGACATGTGACTTACCTTGCTCAAGCAAAATCACTAGGTGATATTTTAGTGGTGGGGG
>JBJTNS010000355.1:0-5553 GCA_046074245.1 Chitinophagaceae bacterium
CGATTTTTCTGCGTTTGCTTGGAACTTCTATCGATTTTTTGCCATTGATGTATTGGGCAGTCAGCGAATCCTGCTTGATGAATTCGTTATACGTGCCTTGAGCCGTTATTCGGCCACCGTGAATGCCAGCTTTCGGACCGATATCGATAATGTAATCACTCTGCTCTATCATATCCTTATCGTGTTCTACGACAATGACACTATTGCCTAAATCGCGCAAATCCTTTAATGAAGCAATCAGTTTTTCGTTGTCTCTCTGGTGCAGACCTATGCTTGGTTCGTCTAGGATGTATAAGACATTTACCAGTTGTGAGCCAATCTGTGTGGCTAAACGTATTCTCTGTGCTTCGCCACCACTTAAGGTGTTAGAAGGGCTGTTTAAAGTGAGGTAATCCAGACCCACATTGCAAAGAAACCCAACTCTGGTGCTTATTTCTTTGATGATTTCTGCGGCGATAATTTTCTGACGTTCCTGGAGTTTGCCGTCCAGTGTTTTTAACCATGCACTTAAATCGCTGATGGACATATTAGACAATTGCGCAATATTGAAATTGTCGAGTTTAAAATTGAGCGCTTCCTGTTTTAGACGGGCGCCCTTGCAAACTGGACATTCTTTGCTGTGCATAAACTCTTCAGCCCATTTGCTGAGTGATTCACTCTTGCCTTCATAGTATTGTTCTTCGATGATAGGAATAATACCTCTGAAAACGGTGTCTATGGTTTGTGTTTTTAATTCGTAATTGGTGTAGGTAACTGGAAAGGCTTCATCGGTACCGTGCAGAATAATATCTATAATCTCGTCACTAAGTTTCTCGATAGGGTCGGCTAAGCTGAATTTGAATTTTTTTGCCAGTCCCCTCAGCTGAGCGAAGGTAAAGTTTTCTCTTAATTCACCGATAGGAACGATACCTCCTTTATTGATGCTTTTACTTTTGTCGGGGATAATGCTTTCTACGGCAATTTCGCTGACAATCCCCAGTCCGTTACAGTTTGGGCAGGCGCCATATGGACTGTTAAAAGAGAAGGTATTGGGTTGCGGTTCGTCGTAACTCAGACCCGTTTCAGGATCCATTAAGAACATCGAGAAAAAATACACTTTAGAATCGGCATTGTCCATAATTGACAGAGTACCTTTTCCCATTTTGAAAGCGGTTTTAATGCTGTCGTTAATGCGGGTTTTGTTGGCTTCGCTGGGTTCTATGCGATCGATGACCACATCCACATCGTGAATTTTATAACGGTCGAGTTGCATGCCAGCCTCAATTTCCATGATTTCGCCATCGACACGCACTTTGCGGTAGCCTTGTTTGCGTATTTGTTCGAACAGTTCGCGGTAGTGCCCTTTACGACCTTTTACCACTGGTGCCAGCACCGTAATTTTTTTGAGGCTGAACTGTTCGTTGATGAGTTGCAGAATCTGAGACTCACTGAACTTTACCATTTTTTTGCCTGAGACATGGCTGTAGGCATCTGCCGCTCTGGCAAATAATAAACGCAGAAAATCGTATACTTCTGTAATGGTTCCGACAGTAGAACGCGGATTGCGGCTGACAGTTTTCTGTTCAATGCTGATAACCGGAGAAAGACCATTGATTTTATCTACCTGTGGACGCTTCATGTCGCCAATAAACTGACGGGCATAAGCAGAAAATGTCTCAAGATAGCGGCGCTGACCTTCGGCAAAGATGGTATCGAAAGCTAAGCTCGACTTACCACTGCCGCTCAAACCGGTAAACACTACCAGCTGATTGCGAGGGAAACTCAAGTCTACTTGCTTAAGGTTGTGCTCGGCAGCTCCAATAATCTCAATAATTTCAGGGTTCTCCATTTGTGCTTGTTAAAGCGCAAAGTTCGGGAATATTTATCAATTTAAAATGTATATTTGCCCTTTCTTTTTGTGTTTAAAAACTTTGTCATAGTGTTGTTTACTCTCGCAATTTTGCTGCAATCTGGTTTTGTGGCAATGCATACCGTAATCAAAATCAAAGAACATAAACGCCTGGTTAAAAAGGAAATGAAACGACAGTTGAAAGAGGGGAAACACAATAAAGATTTAGTTTGTTTCTCATCTCAACAATTAAAGCGCGCTTCTTGGGTGCATTCAAAAGAGTTTTTTCTGGGCAGCGGAAAATATGACGTCGTGAGAATTGAAGAAAAAGATGGAGCATCGGTTTTCTGGTGTATCAATGACAGTAAGGAGCAGGACCTCTACAAAAAACTGGATAAGCATCAAACTGATCAAAACAGTTTCACAGATGTTTTTAAAAAGTTCACATTATTCAGTCAGCTCCCCTTTTCAATTTCTGATATTATTCGCTCGCAAACAGATATTCGATTTCCACAATGGCACAATGCCTATCAGTATCAATTATCTCTATCTCTGTTCAGACCGCCAGCTGCAATTTCTTTTATCTGAATCAATGTCTGCAGTGTAGGGCAGACGCTTCTTAATTCCCGGAACTAGAGTTTCGGACATACAATTATATACCAATTTATTTGTCGGCGATACACCGCTGACGCACAACATATATATGAAAAAAATTTTATTAATATTAATAGTATTACAGGCTGTATGCCTAAGTGCACAGACTATAACAGTCAAAGACAAATCAAGTTTGCAGCCATTGGAAGGTGTTGAGATTACGGCCTATTCCAAAAGCAGGCCTTCTGAAAACACAGTTTTAAAAGGTACAACCAATTCAAATGGTCAGCTAACCTTAAACCAAGGCAATATTACGTGGCTGAAATTTGTAAAGTCAGGATATTTCTCCGATTCAATGTCTATCGATAACAATACCTTGAAATCTATGGATTATACGGTATTCCTGACAGAGAAGTCAAATGATTTTTCGGGTGCTGTTGTTTCAGCTTCCCGTTTTGAAGAAAAGATGGAGGACGTGTCACAGCAAGTAACAGTAATCGATAAAAAACAAATGCAGTTTATGAATCAGCCAACAACTGCCGAACTGATACAGCAAAGTGGACGTGCCTTCGTTCAGAAAAGTCAGGCGGCCGGCGGAAGTATCACCATGCGTGGTTTCGAAGCCAATAAGGTGCTGATGGTTGTAGACGGTGTTAGAATGAACAATGCCATCTATCGCGGTGGTCACCTTCAGAATGTACTGAGCGTAGACAATAATATGCTGGATAAAACAGAAATGCTGTTCGGTCCGGGTTCTGTGGTATACGGCTCTGATGCATTGGGTGGTGTTATCCATTTCTATACCAAAAATCCAGTATTGTCTAAAGATGGTAAAACCAATTTTAAAGCCATGGCCTTTACCAGACTGGGAACAGCAATGAACGAAAAAACCAGTCATTTCGATGTTAATTTCGGGTATAAGAAAATTGCCTTTTTAAGTTCCTTTACTTACAGTGATTTTGGTGATATGACAATAGGAAAAAGGGGTACTAAGGGATACGAATCATGGGGCAGAAGAACCTTTACAGCGCAGCGTTTTGGTAATACCGATAGTATGGTTGCCAATGCCGATTCTTTTAAACAAATTCCAACAGGCTATAAGCAATGGGATCTGATGCAGAAAGTGCTGTTCAAACAAAATGCACATGTTTCCCATTTGTTAAATCTGCAGCATTCTAATACGACAGATTTCCCAAGGTACGATCGTTTGACAGAACTTGGCAGTAACCAAAAACCAAGTCAGGCGCAATGGTATTACGGTCCGCAAACCAGAACCCTTGTCTCTTACAAATTGTCTGTTACCAAAAAGACCGATGCCTTTGATAATCTCAATGTTATTGCAGCCTATCAGGATATCAAAGAAAGCAGACATAACAGAGGCTTCGGTAGTTCTAATTTAAGTCACCGCAACGAGCATGTAAAAGTACTGACCTTAAATGCAGATTTTCAAAAAGAAATCAGTAAAAAAACAGAGTTGCGTTACGGGGCCGAGATAATGGACAATGATGTGCAATCAACTGCCAGCAGAGAGAATGTTAAAACCGGAGCCATCACTCCACAAAGTACCAGATACCCGGATGGTGGATCGGTGATGAGAAGTTCGGCAGTATACTTAACTCAGAACACTTATTTCTCTCCGAGATTTATCTTGAACTCAGGCATACGTTTTACCAACATTTATCTGAAATCTATATTTAATGATAAAACCTTTTTCCCATTCTTAAACAACAGCATCGAGCAACGCAATCAGAATACCAGCGGAAGTATCGGACTGGTGTATCTGGGTAAAAAAGAATTGCGCATTGCCGGTAATATTGCCTCAGGATTCAGAGCTGCTAACGTAGATGATATGGCCAAAGTGTTTGAAAGTGTAGGCGGTAGAATTATCATTCCAAATGCTTTTGTTAAACCCGAACAAACCACCACAATTGATGTAACTGTAAGTAAAACCTTTAAGAAGAAATTACAGGTAGAAGTTAATGGATATTACACCTCTTTCACCAATGCATTAACCTTGGGCAGAGCGCAATTAAATGGAAAAGACACCATCACTTATAATGGCGTTTTGAGTACCATTTATTCGACCCAGAATGCACAAAGTGCTTATATCTATGGTTATTTTGCAGGAGTAAATTATGATGTCAGCAAGAAGTTGAGTTTTAGCGGTACTATTAATTATACTTACGGCAGAATCAATACGGATACTGTAGATTATCCATTAGATCATATCTCGCCTGTGTATGGCAGGGTAGGTGTTATTTATAAATCCAGAAAATGGAAAGCCGAAGCGTTTTCAATTTTCAACGGCGCCAAGAAATCTGCGGATTACAATTTAATTGGCGAAGATAATCAGATCTATTCAGCCGATCCGGTAAAAGGATTTTCACCAGCCTGGTATACCATCAATGTGAGAGGATTTTACCAGATCAACAAATTGTTACAGGTTCAGTTAGCGATAGAAAACATATTGGACCAGCACTATAGAACTTTCTCCAGCGGCACCAGTGCTCCAGGCAGAAATGTGGTAATGACCTTAAGGGGTAATTTCTAAATTATTGCAATCAACGAATTAACATTTAACTAATAAAAAGGCGCTCTGGTCGGAGCGCCTTTTTTTGTTGAAGGGAGGGGTGTTAGATTCGTCTCAAATTCTATGATGAAAACATCAAAAAAAGGGCTGATATTAATTGCTTGTATATTGACAATTCTATTAGGGATATTGGTGTATTTGAGCTCGCAATTTGATAGAAAAGCGGATAAGGTTGTAGAGGCGATGGGAAGCATCAGTAAAAGGCAGGTAGTAAATGTTGGGGATAAGTATGTTTGCATAGAAGGGTCGGCCTGGGGCCTGCTTGGCGACCATCAGAGGATCCGGATTTCTGAGGATTCTAGCGAAATAAATGATACATCGAAGTGTTTTACCATTTATTCGGGCGAGTTGTATTATAAAGTTTCGCATGATACTTTTAGTTTGTATGTATGCGACTGTAAATTAAAGAAGCCGTTAAAGCATTTTAAAAAGGTAGTTGTAGAGCACATCGATTTAAACAACTACGACAAAACCATCAACATGGAAAAATCTTACCGGTCGAGAGGCATTCATAAATTTGAGCTACTAAAGCCTTGAATTA
>JBJTNS010000356.1:0-7321 GCA_046074245.1 Chitinophagaceae bacterium
AGTCTCTGATTTATGCCTTGTCTTTACCTATGACATATGGGGTAGTGACATCGAGTGCACGTGCTGATAATAAAGCAGTTTTTGAATTTCCGGTTTCATTAGAGCTGGGCTATAATCCCAATTATCCCTGCATACCATATAAATCATTAAGTGCCTTTGTGGGTGCCGGAGCTTCAAAGCAAATAGTGCCGGTTATTCCTAATGATCAGGCGTATTTTATGCATGCAGTTATAGGCTTTAGATTGTTGATCAGAAAAGTGCCTTTTGAACTCCGTTTTACAGGCTCACGTTCATTTAAGGATGCTCAGTTACATCGCTTTGGCTTTGGATTGGCAACCGAACTTTAGTCGCCAACGAATAAGGCTTTAATTTTATCCGCCATCTTTCTTACATGTAAGGCGTTTAAGTTGAGTAATACACCTCCCAGAACCACTGTCATCCCTAACAACACGCTTGGGGGATAGGTATCGTCGAAAAGAAATTTGCCCATTAAAACACCCCAGATAATGCCAATATAGCTAACCGAGCTAATCCTTGCTGCAGTATCCTGCTGATAAGCACGGGTAATAAAATACTGACCAATTTGAGTAAATACGCCAGTGCCAATCAGAAACAGCCAGTCTGTTCCCTCTGGCATCACCAGATTCTGAGGAAAAATCATTAAATATCCGATCACAATTGGCAGAGAAATTAAGGGATGATAAAATATAATAACATCAGCATCTTCTTTGTCTTTCATGTTGCGAATCGCGTTGTAGGCAAATCCGGAGAGCATAGCACCACAAACACCCATGATAAAATCAAAAGGTTCAATATTAGCAAACCCTTTTACCATTAATACACCAGTAAAAGAAACGGCAAAAGACAGCCATTGTATAATTCTTACTTTTTCATTCAGAAACAACATAGCAATCAGGGTGGTAAAAATCGGACTCAGGTAATGGATAACGATAGCATTAGCCAGCTGCATATGTTGCAGGGTGTAGAAATAACAAATCAGACCGCCCGCCCCAAAAACCCCACGCGCAATTAAAAATTTATGGTGAGTGCCCCAGGGATTGACTTTCCGTTTTTTGAGAACGGCATAACTGATGCCTAATGTAATAATGGCTCTGAAGAGAATAACTTCAAAAACCGGAATATGGCTAATGTATTTAACGCTGGCATTCATCCATGCAAAGCCAAGTGAGGCGATGAGCATGAGTTTGACTCCAGGCGTAAAAAGTTGCTTCAGTTTCAGATCCACCCCTGATTAGCTGCGTAACGGTACATTTGCGTATAGTGGTGTTTGCCGTGCCAGGCATACAGTCCGAGTGCATAACCCAGCGTAAACTCTTTTTCGTACTCGGGGTGCTGATAGGTTTTTGAAAAATCTTCTGTACCCATGTTTTTCATTAAGATGACCCATCTGCTGTGCAGGGCTTCCAGTAAACTAACTGATACAGAAGCATCAGCAAATAAACTATCATCTGTTGCTGCCCATGCATTCTGAATATAAGGTTTTATAGTTGGATCAGTCTCCGTTAAGGCAAGTTTAAATCTTCCGAATGCGTTCATGTGGCTGTCTGCAAGGTGATGAATAACCTGTCTGAAGGTCCAGCTCCCCTCCCTGTAACAAGCATTCTGGTGGTCTGCCTCAAGTTTGGTAAAAAAGGCTTTAAGCACTGCAGGGAAAAGTTCGATTTCCTGGATACATTGCTCTATGTATTCGGGGTTACTGATATCTCCCGGAACATATGGTCCAAATGCTTTGGTGATTTCTTCTTGTGTGTACATAGTAATATTAGCTGATTTAAGAGAAGTTGATTTCTGCGCTATCTCCTAAGTTTAAACTGTGAACAGTGCCTTGTAATGAGGCATCATTGCCAATCAGAGAGTTGCTTAGAACAGCGTGGTTTAACTCGGCAAATGGTCCGATAATGGATTCTTTGATGATAGATGATTCTATCACGGCATTTTCGCCAATGCTGACATTCGGACCAATAATGCTGTTGCTGATTTTGCATCCTTTGTCGATAAACACGGGAGGGATAATGATTGAATTGCTCGTCTGCTCGCACTGCACTTTGTCAAATCCGCCGCGTTTCAATAACAGCTGATTGGTTTGTAAAAGGATTTCTTTTTTACCACAATCAAACCATGAATTGACATTATAGGTGAACAGATTAACACCATTGTTTACCATGCACATCATAGCATCTGTCAGGTGGAATTCGTTTTGCGATTTGATGTTTGTCTCAATAATGCTGCTCAGGCAATCCATTAATTCGGCGGTTTCTCTGATTTTGTATATCCCAACTAATGCCAGATTGGATTTTGGGATGGCAGGTTTCTCAATCAGACGAACTATTTTGCCTTCTTTATCAACCTCTGCTACGCCAAACTGTCTTGGGTCGTCTACTTTTTTTACGCCGAGTAATGAGCTTTCAGATTGTATGATTTCTTTCCAGTCTACCTCGCAAATGGTATCTCCGAAGACTATCAGAATTGGCTCATTGTCTATGGCTTCTTTTGCCAGCCAGATGGCGTGTCCTGTGCCACGACCAGTGGTTTGCATGACGTAGGAAGTATTAATGTCCGGATAGTTTTTAGAGATGTACTCCTGAACCTTATCGCCAAGATAACCAATGATGAAGACAAAATCTTTGATGCCACCTTCAATTAACTGATCGATGATATGGGCCAGAATAGGCTTTCCCGCAACGGGGATAAGTGACTTAGGCTGTGTATGTGTGTGCGGTCGGAGTCGTGTGCCGATGCCCGCCACTGGTATAACTGCTTTCATTCTTGGATGCTGTTGATGTTTGGAATCCAAGTTCAAAAATACAGACATTGATGCAGTTTTCAAAGTATGAGTAGTGTCAGCATCCTATTGGTCTTTGCAAATGAACATTTTTTTGTAGATTTGCCGGTATATGAAAAAGGTGGTAAGTGGCATCAGGCCAACAGGTAAATTGCATCTCGGAAACTACTTCGGCGCTGTAAGGAATTTTATTCGCATGCAGGACGAGTTTGAATCCTATTTTTTTATCGCAGATTACCATTCTCTGACAACTCACCCAACACCAGCCGATTTACATGAATCTGTTAAGAGGGTATTTGCAGAGTATATAGCACTCGGACTGGATCCGGAGAAATGCACACTCTACCTTCAGAGCGATTTGCCACAAACAGCAGAGTTGTACATGTTCTTCAATATGAACGCTTATCTGGGAGAATTGCAGCGTCTCACTTCTTTCAAAGATAAAATCCGCTCTCAACCCGATAATGTCAATGCCGGATTGCTTACTTATCCAACCCTGATGGCTGCAGATATTCTACTCCATAAAGGCGAACTGGTGCCAGTTGGTAAAGATCAGGAACAACACCTTGAAATGACCCGTACCTTCGGAAATCGATTTAACCGTTTGTACAATGTTGAGTATTTCCCGGAACCACAAGCTTTCAATTATAACGAGGAACTGGTAAAGGTTCCCGGACTAACAGGAGGGGGTAAAATGAGTAAAAGTGCAGGTGAATATGATAATATTTACATGAGCGATACAGAAGAGCTGCTCAGAAAGAAAATCATGAAAGCCGTCACCGTTACCGTCGAAGGTCCTACAGAACCTGGCTCAGAAATACCGGCTCCAATTCAGAATCTGCTCGAATTGATGCATCTGGTTTGTGCCCCAGATGTTGTTGATCATTACAGAGCGGCTTATTACGACGGGACTATCCGTTTCGGTGATATGAAAAAACAACTGGCAGAAGATATGTGCGTGTTTATGAAACCATTCTCTGACCGGATTGCCGATGCGATGTCAAATGATGCACTGATCAGTAAAGCGGCTAAACAAGGTGCCGAAAAAGCCGCCGCCAGCGCTGATGTGGTAATCAGAGAAGTTAGAGAAATAATTGGTTTTAAGAAATTCTATTAATCAATGCTGAAGCAAATCCTGAGTGATATTCGTCTCTACAGACAAAATTACCCCGGGTTTTTTATTGTGTCAGTACTTGTTCTGGTGTTGTATGCCTCGCAGTTTCTGATAAAAACAGAAATAACACCTCTCGGTTATTTCTCGCTCTACAGCAACAGAGCAATGCCTCAGAATGCATATTATCAGATATTGCCAGTGGATACTCTAAATAAGAGGCCCAAAGATATTTATCAGTTAAAAGGAACAAGCTTTCTGATGATGGAGATATTGCCAACACGATACGAAATTCTCGCTAATTCTGATCATTGCAATCAGATGAATCACAGATTGAGAAGAATCGGTTTGGGGGATAATAATCTGGAGGATTGTCAGCAATTGCAAAGGTTCAGAAAATGGTTGCCTGTCTATGCTTCCAGAATCGGGATGGATTTAAGAGGGGCAGAATTAATGCAGGTAGGTTTTAATAATGGTAAAATAGTCGACATTGCACATGTTAAAGATTCCGCTATTTTTCAATAAATTCCGTTCGCGAATCGATGTGTGGCAACGACTGGTTTTTGCCAGTGTTGCATTGGCACTTGTGTATTTCTGGTATTCAGGAATGATGCTGCATCATGTTTGGGATTCGCCCTTTAACTACAAAGGAGCTGATATAAGTTACTGGCTGTATTCGTCAACTAAATTGACTAAAATAATTTTAGCATCAGAACAGAGTGCATTGGTTTTTTCTTTCATTTTAATAGGTTTATTTATCGCCAATGTGATATGGGTAAAGCAACCGTTACTGTCAATACTGGCAGGGGTGTGTTTATTGATTTATCAGATACAGTTTAATATGAAAATAGGGTATCACACCCACCATTTATTTGGGTTCCAGTTTGCCTTATTTCCGTTTTACGTCCCTCAGGTCACATTTCCTGCTGCACTTGCACTGGCGAGAATATTAACTTGTCTGGCCTATTTTTTTGCTGGTTTTTTCAAACTGTACCATGGCGCCTGGTTATATATTGATAGTTATGCTAATGTGTTAAAGAATCAGCATGCGGCCTGGTATTACTTCCATCAGACAGGCTGGCGTACAGATGCGACACTTTATATGATTGAGCATCCTATGCTGGGCTGGGGTTTATTTATGTCTGCCATGCTGATGCAGTTAAGTTTTGCAGTTGGATTAATTACGAAGCGTTTCAATGTATGGCTGGCTCTTGGGATAGTGCTTTTTCATATTATGGACTGGTTTCTGATGAATCTGGGTGTTTTTATGGGGATGACGGTTCTGGTATGGCTCTTACTCTATCAGGCGCCTAAGTCTGCCGAAAAGTGTTAAACATTTATAGTCGACTGTAAATGTTTAAACTTTGGTGTCCTTCGCCAATCTCTCAATCTTTGAAGGACATTTTAAAAAATAAATAGTATGAGTACATTAAGAAATCGCGTGATGCTGATCGGGCATCTCGGACAGTCGCCGGAAACCAAACATTTTGAAAATGGTAAATCACTTGCTAAGTTTTCTATTGCCACTAACGAAACTTACAAAAATGACAAGGGTGAGTATGTTACAGAGACACAGTGGCACAATCTGGTGCTTTGGGGCAATCTGGCAAAGACCGCAGAGAAGTATCTTGACAAAGGGAAAGAGGTAATTGTAGAAGGAAAGCTACAAACCAGAAATTACACCGATAAGGAGGGTGTGAAACGTTATCTGACAGAAATACAGGTCAGTGATCTGGTTTTAATGTCCCCGAAATCTGCTACTGAAAAAAATGAAGTTCCATTCTAATTGTTAGAGAATAGTCTGGTGGGGCAACCCACCGGCTGTTTTTTATTGTTTCTGCAGAATAAGAACATCCTGGAAGTCGACACTCAAGTTCTTGTCTCTGCCAGCCCACCAGCCGGGATGAAACGCTTTAATGGTTAACTGTGTGTTTTGCAGCATTTCTTTAATATAGGTCATTTTATAGGCTATATTGGCGTCTTTTACTTTCTGATCATGCAACATATAATGACCATAGTCGTGGGCAAAGAATGGCGCTTCCGATTGTTTAAGAAACTTCTCAGAGTTCTCGTCTATGATAAAGAATGTGGCAAAGCAAGTACCTCCTGTCGACAAAACTCTTGAAATCTCTTTCAGGTATTGCGCAACTTCTTTGTCCTGCATATGGGTAAATACCGAGGTCAGTATCACAAAATCAAATGATTGATCAGGGTAGGGGAACTGAAAGTTTTCAGCCTTGTTTGCAGTTTCAAGATTGTATAAATCGTTGCGAAGCGGAATGTGTTTAAAATGGAAATTAGGAAATTTTGGATGGATACGGGTATTGCACCACTGTATGCCATCATCGACAATATCGAAACCGTGGTAAGAGCCATCCTGATTGATGTAAGAAGTAAGAGGGATGGCTATTCTGCCGATTCCACATCCGATATCAAGAACACGATGCTGAGGCTGCAAACCGCCGTATTGGATAAAATCACTGCGAAGTTTTTCGCCAAGTGCTTTGAAGTTACCCGGACCAATAAAGATTTTTCCTTTTGGTGGCGTGATTTCATCGCGTTGTCCGCTGAGCCCTTCCCATAGGTCTACCGGCCAGTAATAGGCCCTCCTCAATGTGCGTCTTAACTTAGGATTCAGGGCGTAATAGATCTTTCTCTTCCAGTTCATTTTAAGCATTCAAACATAGACAATTTTTGGGAAACAAGGAACCAGAGGCAAGGAATTAGGAAAGAGGGGTTAGGGTTGTTTACGCACGATGAAACAAAACACTAAACACATAGATGATATAAACATCTTGCGTCAGCGGCGCTGCTGGATCTCTGATTGAACGAAAAAATAAAATCTAGTAGCCGTCGGGCCGGCGGCCCACGGTAAAATCGGAGAAAATAATGGAACCAGACGGGCCTGCCCGAAAGAATCCGTTCAGGCGGAGATTAACAGGATTAAAAGGATTAACGTGGATTATTGAATTTGGATTGAAGAAGGATTCGCCTCCGGCGTTCGGGGATTTTATCGCATGAACATTGTAGCCAAATAAACTCCAATAGAACGATAACATCTTGTGTCAACGAATCGGCTTGCGTCAGTCACCCTATATCCTAATTCCTATACCCACGTATGTTTGAAAAATGAATGATCTGATGTAATTTTACACCGCAGAAATGTTTGCGGTTATTGATATAGAAACTACTGGTGGTCGGCCCGAACACGACAGAATTACAGAGATAGCCATACTTCTGCACGACGGAGAACAGGTGGTGAAAAGATATTCAACACTGATTAATCCTGAAATACGGATACCGCTTGAGATATCGCGTCTCACAGGTATCACAGATGATATGGTGCGCAATGCCCCAAAGTTTTACGAAGTAGCCAAAGACATTGTGGAACTTACAAAAGATGCCGT
>JBJTNS010000357.1:0-3498 GCA_046074245.1 Chitinophagaceae bacterium
AATAGAAAGCGGTTACTGCCAGGGCATTGTTAAAGAAATGAACTGCAATACTGCAAAACAAACTGTTGGTATAATACATGACATAACCCAAAACCATGGCTAATACTACCATTGGAAAAAATTGGGTGGGGTTTAAATGAACAGATGCAAACACAATAGAACAAATAGCAATGCCAGTATGCGGACTTCCTGTGGCTCTCATTAAAAGATTCTGTAAAATGCCTCTGAAAAATATCTCCTCTAAAATGGCTGGCACCAATGCTATAAAAAAGAAATTGATAAATAGACCTCCTATATTTTCCATCTGTAACATCTTTGAAATAGTACCTTGAATAGCAGGTGAACCAATTTTTATTTCCAAATCTTTTAAAAACTGCGACTGACTGGTAAAACTCAAAATGTAAGCCGATATGACGATTGAAGCGGCAAATATTACAAGAACAGGCATCCAAACAATACTTTGCTTAGGTAGATTCCAGGCAATCATTCTTCTAAAATCCCATTGTTTAAACTTAACAAAAAACACCGCTGTTAAAAGCCAGGTGCCCACTGCCGATAAAGTATTATGAACCTTTAATGCCAAAATTTGCTTTGGATCAGTTAAATCAAATATCAAATGTACAATATCCTGAAAGTTGAGCCCAAAGCTTGAGGATATGATCAGCAAACTGACGTAGTTAAAGACTGTGGAGCACAAAATCAACATACCGAACAAAATTAATATGTCGGCAAAATATTGCATTCTGTTTTGTTCAGCGTAATTTTGCAAATTATTTTAAAATTATAAGACGCAAATTTGGTAAAAATCGCTGACATATCTCTGGGAAATTTTCCCCTACTACTGGCACCAATGGAAGATGTTAGCGACCCTCCCTTTCGTTTTGTGTGCAAGGAAAGGGGCGCCGACCTTATGTATACTGAGTTTATCAGCTCAGAAGGACTGATTAGAGACGCCGCTAAAAGTGTACAAAAACTCGACATATTTGAATATGAACGTCCCATTGGCATACAGCTTTTTGGTGGTGAAATCGATAGCATGGTTGAAGCTGCTAAAATTGCCACCCAGGCTAATCCTAACCTGATAGACATCAATTACGGTTGCCCTGTAAAGAAGGTAGTGTGCAAAGGTGGAGGTGCAGCCATATTACAGGATGTGCCTAAAATGGTGGCGATGACAAAGGCCATTGTTGAATCAACTCACCTGCCTGTAACTGTTAAAACCAGATTGGGCTGGGATGAAAAATCTAAAAATATTGAAGAAGTAGCAGAGCGACTTCAAGACATAGGGATTAAAGCACTGTCCATACATGGCAGAACAAGAGTGCAGCTGTATAAGGGTGAAGCCGACTGGACACTGATTGGAAAAGTGAAAAACAATCCCAGGATACATATCCCGATTTTTGGTAATGGTGATATTGATTCAGTCGAAAAAGCACTTGAATATAAAAACAGATATGGTGTGGATGGATTAATGATAGGGAGAGCAAGCATTGGTCACCCCTGGATCTTTAATGAAATTAAACATTACATTAACACAGGCGAACACCTTCCTGCTCCTACACTCGAAGACAGAGTGAATGCCTGCTATACTCACCTGGTCAAATCTATTGAATGGAAAAGTGAAATTCTGGCCATCAATGAAATGAAACGCCACTATGCCAACTATTTCAAAGGTATCCCCAATTTTAAACCCTATAGAACTGCCTTGGTGATGTCCAATAATCTTAATGAAATAAAAGACTTACTGGAAACAATCAGAAATACTGATTTTTCAGCTGCAGGCTTACAACTTTCTTAACATCATTATTCCATCCCTGATAGGCATTAACAGACTCTCTACCCTGCTATCATGATATACCTGCTTATTAAATGCATCTAACATTCTGGTGTCCTCGTCTTTTTCCAGTGATTTTTGGTCGATAATTTTGCCGCTCCATAATACATTATCAGCCATAATGATGCCCCCAGGTCTCACCTTGTCAATTAATTGATTGTAATACCCGGAATACTGAGACTTTTCGGCATCCATCCATATAAGATCCCAATGTGGAACTCTTTGGTTTAACAGCATTATAGATTCCAATGCATCTCCAGTAAGCATCTCTATCTGCTCGCGATAAACAGATCTTTTTATAAAACCCGCAGCAGTGTATAGAACTTCTTCATTATTATCGAGCGTATAAAGTTTCCCATCTTTAGTCAAACCCTCCGCAAGACAAAGAGCCGAATACCCTGTATATGTTCCAATATCTAAGACAAACGAAGGTTGAATTAAATGACTTATAAAGCTAAGAAATCTTCCCTGCAAATGCCCGCTCAGCATACGAGGTTTAAGAACACTGGTATGCGTATACCGGTTCAACTCAGCTAAAAGTTCACTTTCAGACTGAGTGTGTTGTTCTGAGTAATCAACGATTTTAGAATCTATGAAATCCATTCCTGCAAATTAAACTATATTTTTCTTCAAAGCATTTTGTATTTTTGAATTCAATGATGAAAGATTTCACATCTGGTGTATGGCATTCTGTTAAAGCAACAGGGTTTATATTTAGGAATGGATTTTGGCAATTTTATCTTTATCCGGCGCTGGTAAGTTTACTTTTCTACTTTTTTTTAATCGGAGCTTTAATAAAATATGCTTATGCTCTTGTTCAATTAATTTTAAAGCCTTACATACCGGATAAACTGCCAGAAGTAAATGGATTCTGGGACTTCCTGAACATTTTCAGTAATATATCAATTTACAGCGTAACAGCTATATTAATTTCGGTATTAACCCTATTTCTGGCTTCCAGATTCTCTAAATATATCGTACTGATCATTCTGGCGCCGGTATTCTCTGTCCTCAGTGAAAAAATAGACAGCAAACTTACAGGTCAGAACTATGATTTCTCTTTCTCCCAGTTTATTAACGACATGATCAGAGGCGTATTAATAGCAATTAGAAATTTATTGATAGAACTGTCATGGACTGCCTTAATTACAATTGCATCAATCTTTTCAGGGGGACTTGCAATAATTGGCACACCAGTTCTTTTTTTAATTAGTGCCTACTTTTATGGTTTTAGTATGATGGATTACACTTACGAGAGAAGAAGAATGTCCATTAGTGAAGGAGTAAAAAATGTAAGACAATTCAGATGGTTCGCTATAGGAAACGGAACAGTGTATATACTGACTGATATGATTCCTGTAATAGGTGGAATTATTGCACCTGTAAATGGAATTTGCGGAGCAACGACTGGAATACTGGAGTTAGAAAAAAGGACTATCTGAAAAAGTAAGACTCTACGGGGCATTCACACCTGCTATACAACTTTTTTTCGAATAAAACAAGTTGAATTTTACACTTCAAATTCGCCATTATCAACTATAATTGATTTTATCATATATATACAATACATCTATTAAAATTGGGCATCTACAGACTTCTTACAAAAATTCTTTGTTTAATATTTGAGAAATTCAGAAAAAATTGTATTATCTTTGTAATAGAAA
>JBJTNS010000358.1:0-3076 GCA_046074245.1 Chitinophagaceae bacterium
AGCAACCCGTCCGAATTGTGCAACTATCATCGACTTAATAGACTCTTCTTATGTACAGGATCCATGTATCCCTGAGTTAGGTTCTCCATGCGACCAGATCGTTAAGTGGACTGTATACTGGGGTGATAAGAGCATCAACTCTGTAAACTCATTCTTCAATACCTTGCCTAATAAAATAGCACACGATTATACCAGAAACGGCTTGTACAAAGTGTTCTGGAAAGTTGAAACGCAACTGGGTTGTATAGGATGGGATTCTGCAGAATTGTATATCCCTGGTCCTGAGCCTGAGTTTGATACCTTAATGCCAAGACAATACTGTGTTGGTGATAAAGTAAACTTCAAAAACTTAAGTAAACATAACTTACTAGATTCAAGTTCATGGACATGGGAATTCGGTGATGGTAATTTCGGTAACCAGTACGATACCATTAAACCATCTAACGATACCATGAGCCATAGATACACTAAACCTGGTAAATACAAAGTAACTTTGTATAACTACTTCAAGTTTACAGTAAATGGTTCAACCAGAAGTTGTATGGTTCAATACCCTGATACTACTTTCGGTGAAAAAGAATTCTGGATTGAAATATTCGCATACGATACCACCAAGCTCCTGAGAAATGATACAGTTTGTATCGGTGATACGGTGAGATTAGTTGGTTCTGTGAAGCCTTTCGGAAGATACCCATCTTATATCTGGAACTTCGGTAAAAATGCTACAGATACTTTAGCAACTACAGATACTAATCAAGTGGTTCAGTACTGGAAGAAAGGTACCTACACTGTTAAATTTAGCGGTGACAGAACAAGCGTTAACTCGCAAGACAAAGTTTGTCCAGCTACTGACAGTGTGAAAATTTATGTATCATTTGTAACGGCCGACTTTGATATCGATTCATTTAAGAAACCTATTTTCTGCTACAAAAACACTTCAGTTAACAGTGTTCTAAACAGATGGAGTTTCTACAACTCAAAAGATATCATGTCGATAACGCCTAAAGATCAGCGTATCTTCCTGGAAGACGCCAATAACAGCGACTTCAATGATCCGAGCGTATGCCGCGATTACAGAGATTCACTTGGTTCATACTGGGTATGTCTCGAAGCTACGAACTCCGACGGTTGTAAAGATACAGTTTGTAAAAAGATGTATAATAACTTCAAAGCTATTGTTCGTCCGCCAAACGTATTCACTCCGAACGGTACCGGTACCGATGCTGATGCTGAAGGTAAAATTGGTAACGAGGAGTTCAATATCCTGATTGAAGGAGAAGAGAAATACGAACTGACCATCTTCGACAGATGGGGTGTGAAAGTGTTCTCTTCTACCGATAAGAACAAAGACTGGAATGGTAAAGTAAATAACACCGGTGCTGAATGCCCAGATGGTACTTACTACTATATCCTGAATTATAGATATAAAGGTATGGAAGACGACGAGCCAAGATTAAATGGTATCGTAAGAATCATCCGATAATCTGATATCCTATTCAAAAAGCCCGTTAGTGTTTCGCTAACGGGCTTTTTTTATGTTGTAAATAGTATCTTTGTGCCATGTACCACGAACTCATTCAACCCGAAGATACCATAGTTGCCATCGCTACCGCTCAGGGTATTGGTGCCATCGGTGTCATTCGAGTTTCGGGTACAAAGGCTTTTGAAATCTGCGATAAAATATTTAAAGGAAAATCTATTCAACTACAAGCTTCACACACTATTCAATACGGACATATAATGAATGGAACTGAAATTGTCGATGAAGTAATGATCGCCGTTTTCAGATCTCCTAAAAGCTTTACCACCGAAGACAGTGTAGAAATCTCTTGTCACGGGTCTGTCTACATCCAGTCGCAGATAATTAATCTTTTGCTAAAACATGGCGCACGACTAGCTGCTCCCGGTGAGTTTACATTAAGAGCATATCTGAATGGCCGGATCGACCTGGCGCAAGCAGAGGCAGTTGGCGATATCATCGCATCGCAAAATCAGTCGCAGTTAAACATCGCCATGCACCAGATGCGCGGAGGTTTATCTTCGCAACTCAATAAGTTAAGAGAAGACCTGCTGAATTTTATATCTTTGGTAGAACTCGAGCTGGATTTCGGAGAAGAAGATGTGGAGTTTGCTGATCGTACAGAACTGAAGAACAGAGTAGAACAAATGCATCAGTTTATTCTGCCGATGATCAATAGTTTCCAGTTGGGCAATGCCATTAAAAATGGAATTCCGGTTGCGATTGTTGGTCGACCAAACGCTGGGAAATCGTCGTTATTAAACGCCTTATTAGAAGACGACAGAGCAATTGTTTCAGACATTGCCGGCACCACCAGAGATACCATAGAAGAAGAGATACATATCAATGGCGTGTCATTTAGATTTATTGATACCGCCGGCATCAGACAAACAACAGATGTTATTGAAAATATTGGCATCGACAAAGCCATACAGAGCATATCGAAGGCACAGATAGTAATTTGTATTTTTGATATGAGCAATACCAGTATCGTTGAGTTGTCAAACGACATCGAGATCATCAAAAAAAATAATGGTTCAGCACATTTATTAGTAATAGGCAATAAAAAAGATGTATGCAGCAGCGAACAGATTGGTTTGTTTGAAAACTACCTGCAAAGTAGCGCTTTACAATTTGCTCCTGTATCGATGTTGAACCGCAACAGTTCAGACACAAGGTCATTGCGTCAGATATTGTATGATATCATGCAGTTAAATGGCATCGACGGCACCCAGACCATCATTAGCAACGCTCGACATCACCAGCAACTGTTATCAGCCTCAGAGGCCCTTCTAAAGGTATTAGAATTACTTCAGAGCGGCAACAGCGGCGACATATTATCCTTCGAAATGCGCAGAGCCGTCGACGCTATCGGCGACATCACCGGCACCATCAGCAATGATGAGGTGTTGGGAAATATCTTCGGGAAGTTTTGTATTGGAAAGTAAGCTTTATTACTCTCAATGAGCTAGTTGATTTTTAATATTTTTTTAGCTTCAGTGTGTATTTCCTCCCTTAGCCAATCGGGTTTTAATACTTTTACACCGCTGCCATGAC
>JBJTNS010000359.1:0-5431 GCA_046074245.1 Chitinophagaceae bacterium
CCTACTTTTTTAAAATTCAATATGATGAAACGTTTGCTTTTTGCATTGGTCTTGTTAACGGGCTCTCTGCAAGCTCAGGTTTATTATGGTACTTTTGGTGCCACCACGTCCGGGAAGTATACCTATACCTCTGTTTCCGGAGATCCTTCCAAATCCAGATGGTACACACTACCAAACGGATTAACTGTGATACTCTCTGTCAATAAAGATCAGCCGAGAATTCAAACCCTGGTTGCAACTAAAGCTGGTAGCAAAAACGATCCTTCAGATAATACTGGCCTGGCTCATTACCTGGAACATATGTTATTTAAAGGTACTGATAAATTTGGTACTCAGGATTATGCTCAGGAAAAAATTTACCTGGATCAGATAGATGCTCTCTACGAGAAATACAACAAAACTAAAGATGAGGCTCAACGCAAATCAATCTATCGCCAGATTGACAGTATCAGTGGCATTGCTTCTAAATACAGTATTGCCAATGAGTTTGATAAAATGTGTCAGGGTATAGGTGCTCAGGGTACTAATGCCTTTACTAGTGTTGAACAAACTGTTTATGTGAATGATATTCCATCGAACCGCTTACACCAATGGATAGAGATTGAGTCTGAAAGATATCGCAACCCTGTTTTGCGATTATTTCATACTGAACTGGAAGCTGTTTATGAAGAAAAAAATATTTCGCTGGATAATGATGGTAATGAGGCTTACGAGAAGTTGTATGCCAGTTTGTTCAGACAACATCCTTATGGAACTCAGACAACCATCGGCACCGTTGAACACCTAAAAAATCCTTCATTGGTAAAGATTAGAAATTACTTTAATACCTACTATGTACCAAACAATATGGCTATTATTATGGTAGGCGATTTCAATCCGGATGATGCCATCGAGATGATTGATAAACATTTTTCTTATATGACAGCAAAGCCATTGCCTAAATTTACTTTCCCTATCGAATATCCAAGAGGTCGACCAGATAGTTTAAATGTTGTAGGTCCGGACGCTGCAAGTTTAATGATGGCATGGCGCTTTGATGGTGTTTCCAGTAAGGAAGCAACCATGGTCAGACTGATCGACTTAATTCTTAGTAACAGTAAAGCCGGATTAATAGATTTAAATCTGGTGAAACAACAAAAAGTGCTTTCAGCAACCTCATCTCCAGATTTTATGAAAGACTACAGTGTGCATCTTCTGCAAGGTAAACCTAAAGAAGGTCAGAGTCTTGAAGAATTACGCGATCTCTTACTTGAACAAATCGAGAAAATTAAAAAAGGCGATTTTGATGAAGACCTTTTAAAAGGTATTATCGCTAACGCTATGGTGGATGATATTAAGAATTTTGATAGCTACAATGGTCTTGCCTACTCTCTGCTTGATGCATTCGTTACAGAGAGAAAGTGGAGAGATGTTCTTAATATCAATTATGAGATGAGTAAAATCACAAAGAAAGAAATAGTAGACTTTGCTAATGAATACTATACCAATGGTTATTCAATAGTTTACAAGAGAACTGGCGAAGACACTAAACAGGAGAAGATTGAAAAACCTCAGATTACAGAAGTTTCTCTCAACAGAGATAAATCATCTCAGTTTGTTATTGATGTTCTGGAAGAAGAAACAGACTCAATCCACCCTGTATTTTTGAATTATAACAATGATATTGAAAGAGGCAAATGTGGTAAAGCAAATCTGCTTTATAAACTAAACTCAAAGAACCAGTTATTTACTCTTTATTATGTAGTAGATATGGGTAAACTAAGTAATAAGAAACTGCCATTTGCACTGGAATATCTTCAGTACATTGGTACAGATAAGTATTCGGCTTCAGAACTCAGTATGAAGTTTTACAAGATGGCATGCACTTTTGGCATCTCAACAGGAGACAAGCAAAGTTATGTGTATCTCAGCGGACCACAACAGAATTTTGAGGAGGCGCTCTCCTTATTCGAAGAGTTACTTGCCAATGCAAAACCAGACGCTGGAGTACTTAAAGACTACGTTGGCAGAATTTTAAAATCAAGAACAGATGCAAAACTTAATAAAAGATCTATATCATCTGCTTTGAGTACTTATGCCTTATATGGTAAAGTAAATCCAAGAACATACACGCTGAACAATACAGAATTACAAGCCTTGAATGCCAGCGAACTTGTAGGAATTATTAAAGGTTTACATCAGTATAACCATCAGATAATGTACTTTGGTCCGGAATCTAAGGCTAACATCGAAAAAGTACTTACTGCTAAACATAAAATGCCGGAAGTGTTCACAGTTGCACCAGCAGCTTATGAGTTCAAGCCAGTAACTTATACCAGCAACACAGTGTTTTTTACCCATCACGAAATGGTGCAGGCGGAAATTAACTGGAGAAGTGCGGCGCCAGTTTTTGATATTAACAAAACAGCAAGCATCAGAGCGTTTAACGAATATTTTGGCGGTGGTATGAGTAGCGTTGTTTTTCAGGAAATCAGAGAATCAAGAGCATTAGCGTATTCGACTTATGCTGTGTATAATCAGGCAATGGAAAAAGGGAAAAATGATATTCTGGTTGCATATGTAGGTACTCAGGCTGACAAATTAAATGATGCAATAAACGCAATGACTGAATTATTAAATAATATGCCTTTAAACGAGGAAAGTTTTAATCAGGCTAAGCAGTCGATTTTGAGTGGCCTGGAAGCAGAACGTATTAACGACAATGATGTCTTCTTTTCGTATCTGGAGGCGCTTAAAATGGGGGTTGATTACGACTACCGCAAGATGTTGTTTGAAGCGATTCAGAAAACCACCTTTGCGGATGTGACTGCCTTCCAGGAGCAAAATATTAAAGGTAAGAAATGGGCCATATCTGTTCTTGGTTCCAGAGAGAAAATTAAAGAAGCCGATTTGAAGAAGTACGGTGAACTAAGAATATTGACGCTGGAGGAAATTTTCGGATATTAATTCTTCTGAAATAAAAAAGCCCCGTTAAGTAACGGGGCTTTTTTTATTGAAAAAAATCTTTTACAATTTTGCCCACGGTATACCCGCCAGTATTAATACAAGCGATAATCCAAAGAATATTAAACTAATTTTCTTAACGGCTGAAGCTTCTGTTGCTTTTTTGAGTTTAGCGTAACCAATATGCGTTAAAGCAATTGCTCCAAGCATTAAAATAAAGTGCTCTACAGCAATTTTTCTTACTTCTGCAGTTTTCATTACAAAGGCCATACCCTGGTCGAATGCCTGCAGACCTAAGGGACTTAATGAAAAATATAAAGTTAAACCCATTAAAAGCTGTATATCACAAATTATCATAAAGGCTAAACCTGGTAATTTTGACTTTTTGCTTACTGAATTATTGATGAAAGGCATGATTATAGCAATTGCTGCTGTTAATAAAACCAGCCATCTGGTATGTGAGTGGGTGCTTTGAATGAATTGATACATATTAAATTGATTTGACGCAAAATTATAACTATTGAGTAATATTCAATAAAAAAAGTGTGATACGATTATTGAATTAATTGATACTTAAAAGTATATCATCGATTGTCTGTCTGATAGACCTTGCATCTATTCCCATTAAATGACGTTGTTCTCTGATGCTGGCATGTCCTACAAATACATCAGGTATGCCAAGTGTTCGGATAGTTCCTTTATAATTTAATTCTCTGGCAAATTCCAGAACACTGCTGCCGAATCCACCTAAAATCTGTGATTCTTCCACTATAATTATTGCAGGAAAGCTGTTGAATATTTCTTCAATCATCGATTTATCCAATGGCTTCACGCTAAAAGCATCAAAAACAGAAACAGCTGTGTCTTCAATAGCGGTAATACACTCTTCCAGAATTGTGCCAACACTAATTATTGCAATTTTATGTCCATTGTCTACGACCAATTTACCTCGATTTAGCGCTATATTGGTCAACTTAGTTGCCTTAAATTCTTCTTTAGCTTTTCCTCTTGGGTATCTTATAACTACAGGACCAACAGGATTTGTAACTGCAGAATAAAGTGCGTTTCTGAGGTCCTCCTGATTTGAAGGTGAGATGATAGAAATATTAGGAATGGCTTGCAGAAAAGGTATATCAAATACACCATGATGTGTTGGTCCGTCTTCTCCAACCAATCCTGCTCTGTCGACAGCAAATATTACAGGAAGATTCTGTAACGCAACATCATGTATTAACTGATCATATCCTCTTTGAAGAAAGGTTGAGTAGATACAACAAACAGGTGTTAAACCTGCCGCCGCCAGTCCGGCACTGAAAGTGATAGCATGTTGTTCTGCTATACCAACATCAAATACTCTTTCTGGAAATTTCTCCTGCATGAAATGAAGAGAACTACCAGAAATCATGGCCGGGGTAACCGCAACTACTTTGTCGTTGGATTCTGCTATTTCCAGCAAAGTTTTGCCAAATATATCCTGATATTTGACAAATATGTCAGTTTCAACTGCGTTTTTGCCGGATAATTTATCAAATTTTGAAGTACTATGCCATTTGGTTTGTTCAGCTTCTGCTGGCGCATAGCCTTTTCCCTTTAGCGTTCTAATATGAACTATTTTAGGTTTATTAACCAATTGTATGGACTCAAGAAGTGGAATCAACTGGTCCAGATCATGACCGTCTACTGGTCCGTAATACTGAAACCCAAAATCAGTAAATAAGTTATCTTTTCTGTTTTCAAGTCTCTCCAGATATTCGCCAAGTGCGCCCTGACTAGGATCTATGCCAATATGGTTATCATTGATGATTACTGTAATATTGGTATGACTTAATCCGGCATTATTTAGTGCTTCGAAAGCCTGACCAGCACTCATGGCGCCATCTCCTATAACGGCAATATGCTGACGGGAGATATTTTGAAGCAATGCGGCCTGAGCATATCCCAGTGCAGCAGAGATAGATGTAGAGGAATGGGCAGTTCCGAAAGCGTCAAAGGGACTTTCTTCCATTTTTGGAAAGCCACTAATGCCATTTTGCTGGCGTAACGAATCGAAATTGTTTTTTCTTTCTGTCAGTATTTTGTGCGCATAAGCCTGGTGTCCGACATCCCAAATAAGGATGTCATTTGGTGTGTTAAGTGTGTAATGCAGAGCAACACTCAATTCGATGACACCCAGATTAGCTGCGAAATGACCACCTGTTTCTGATATTTTTCCAATCAAAAATTGTCTTAACCAGTCTGAATAGGCTTTTAATTCAGAGGCCTTAAGCTGTTTAAGCTTTGCGGGACTATCGATCTCATTGAAGTGCTCGGACACGTTGCAAAAGTAGGATAAATTTGAAAAAACTTGGCATGAATCCAATGATTAAAATCGACTTTGACAAATGCGATGTAATGTTTACTTTTGCAGTATGTCTTTATCATCGGCAAAAGATCTGAAAAATATGGATTTCGAGGCATTCAAAGCAGAAGTATTAAATGATTACAAACT
>JBJTNS010000360.1:0-9575 GCA_046074245.1 Chitinophagaceae bacterium
CATCTCCATCAAGTTAATATCATCGGCATTGATAAAAGCAACGCCACTATGATTTCTGATGTGATCGTAAAGCTCTTTCTTCGTTTTCTTAACTCCTTCAAATCCTCCCATACCTTCTAAATGTGCTTTGCCTACATTGCAAATTAATCCGAAGTCTGGATTTGCGATATTACACAAGAATTCTATTTCTAATTGGTGGTTTGCTCCCATCTCTATTATTGCCATTTCAATATCATCGGTGATACTCAAAATGGTTAAAGGAACTCCGATATGGTTATTTAAATTTCCTTTTGTTGCAAGTGTTTTATATTTTCTACTCAACACTACATTTAATAATTCTTTAGATGTAGTTTTGCCGTTAGACCCTGTAATACCAATAAAGGGTATGTTTAATTTTGAACGATGGTAGTTAGCTAAATCTTGTAAGGACTTCAATACATCATCAACTAAAATACATCTTTCATTTAACTTGAATTCTTTCTCACTGTAAGAAGGGTTAAAGAACATATCTTCTAATAAAGCCATAGTAGGTTTCAATGAATCTTTAAAGCACTCGACATAACAAGTGAAACTTTGCTCGCCTGCACCGAAGCTTATCACACTACCTAATCCTTTAAGTGTATTTTCAACTTCAAGAGCACTTTTGGTTGTAGTACCTTCGTTCATACAAGCAGCAAGGAAAGAGGCAGAGCCATTTTTTACTTTGCCAGTTTCAAATAAGTGACCACCTTTAATATTGATACTAATGTATACTTTAGGAGTTTCAGTTGATCTGGCACCGATGATCTGGATACCATTATCAAATTTAGTTTTGAAATAATCAGGAACCGGAGCTGGTTTAGCTAAAGGAACAACAGGTTTTTTGCTTCTGTCGAAGCCTGCTGGATCAACTGTCTGGCTAAATTTCAGATTTGCGTACGCTGATTTATCTGCAGTTTCATCTTTGTAAGGATTGATGCTTTCGTATGGTTTAATTTTAGCATTAGGGTCAGTTTCCAGGGCCGGATCCGGAGTGATGTGCACACAAGCATAGTTTTTACCTTTAATATAGGTGTTATATACACGCATGATATCAGCTTTGGTTACATTCTGGTATCTTTCGTAATCTTTATCTAAAGACATGTTGCCGTTTGTCAGCATTTCATACTGTGTTAAAACAGATGCTTTAGAGCCAACAGTTTCGATAATACTGAAGTATCTTGAACTAAGCTCCTGTTTAATTCTGGCAAGATCCTGATCAGTGAAACCATCTTTTTCGAATTGCTCAAGTGCTTTAGCTAAAGTTTCTCTCATTTCCTTTTCATTTAAACCACCAAGTTTAGTTGGATAGGTTACAAGAATGAAATTAAACTCACCTGAAATTTCGAAAGCAGAATTGTTACACATTGCTTGTAATGAAGTTTCAGTTTCAATAAAGTTCTTATACAAAACAGAATTTTTACCACTGCTTAAAAGATTAGCAAGTACATCCAGAGCTGCCTCATCTTTGTGGAATACAGGGACAGTTGGATAGGTAATACTCGCCAAAGGAGCGAAAATCTTACTATTTACTGAAGTGATTTTATTTTCTTCTAAAACGATAGGTTTTTTAGGAAGTGGTGGAACTTCGTTACCTTTATTGATTGGACCGAAGTATTTTTCTACCATTTTCATAGCATCCTGAGGATTAACATCACCAGAAATAACAAGAATCGCATTGTTTGGTCCGTACCACTTAATAAAGAAGTTTCTTAAATCGGTTGAATCAGCATCATTTAAGTCATCAACATAACCGATGGTTTGCCAGCTGTAAGGGTGACCGTATGGGTAGATGATCTGATCCTGAATTTCAGGTAACATACCGTAACCATCTGCATAACGCTGATCTTTTTCATTTTTAACGGTAGCTCTCTGAGTTTCAAATTTCTTTTTTGTAAAAGCAGGCAGAAGGAAACCCATTCTATCTGCTTCCAGCCAAAGTGCTGTTTCCAGCATATTGCTTGGAACTGTTTCAAAATAATTTGTTCTGTCGCGGTTGGTAGTACCGTTCATATCACCCCCTGAACCTTGAACAATTTTAAAATGCTCTTCATCGGCAACGTTTTGCGAACCCTGGAACATCATGTGTTCGAAGAAGTGGGCGAAACCAGTTCTTTTCATTGTTTCTCTGTTAGAACCAACGTGGTAAGTTACTTCAACGTGCACGATCGGATCGCTGTGGTCTTCGTTAATAATTACAGTTAGACCATTAGCCAGACGATACTTTTCGTATGGAATAACTAATTTTCCCGGTTTAGCCTCTACCTTGACAATAGGTGTTGGCGTGGTTTGAGCCAACATTTCCTGTGATATAAACAAGGATAATGCAGCCGATAAAAAATACAATTTTTTCATTTTATTAAAGTTTGGAATAATATTTGATTCAAAAATAGCAGACAAACGCAACGCAACCCACTAAAATATCGTCAAAATTAGTAAAATGTCAGACAAAAGAAAAAATTAAATTTAGTAGAATTAATGCTTATTACTCGCAGGCATCTCTGGGCGATGTTGTTGTTTGTTACCTTTGGTTTCCTTAAAGGTTTGTCCGCTCAGAACCAAACCAACAACTACGGGAAAGAATTCCGTTTCGCTTTTTTAGAAAATTATGGCACTTTTGAGAAAGTCTCATTTGTCATCTCATCTGAAAAGGCGCACTTTACTGTACGAATTTATTGTGCAGCTTATTCCGATACCTTTAATGTATGTGGAAAAGACACCATTCTTAATTATTTAAAATCGGGTGTTCCGAGCGCTTCTCTGTTTAATCCGGCAAGAAGTATTTTAATAACTTCAAATGAAGACATTTCAGTCTTTGCTTTAAATAACAGTTTAAACAGCAGCGATATTTCTGCCATCACTCCTACTGAACGTGTACCATCAAATCCGGTATACTATATTAACACCTACAGAGGCGACGAATCAATAGGTAAAGCCAATAATAGTTTATTTTCAGTTCTTGCCCTCGACGATAGTTGTGTCATCAATATTATGCCGAGTTGTGATTCTAAGAACAACTTATTTAAAAACGTTTTGTATACCAGAGTCCTGCGCAAGGGTCAGGTTTACCAGGAGCAAGCCATGGATAGTCAGTCGTTTGCTGGTACCAAAATCTGGAATTCAAAAGGATGTAAGAAGTTTGTTGTTTTCGAAGGAGCTAAATGTTCTTTTGTTGAATATAACAATGCAGCTTGTAAAGGTTGCGACCATCTGTATAACCAAACCCGTCCGGTTCAGTATCTGGGTAAATCATTTACTACAGTTCCTTTCGAAACTAATAGTGGAGGATATTTATTTCAGGTAGTAGCAACTCAGAATGCCACAACTTTATCAATTAACAATATTCCAGTTGCAATTCTAAGCGAAGGTCAATCGTATTTAGTCAATCAAAACAACAATTTAAGTGTTTGTATAAGTTCAGATAAGCCTATTTCAGTGATAGAATTAATGAAAAGTGGTGAATGTAACGGACAGTCAGGAAGTTTAGGAAACCCAAGTATGATGTCTGTAATACCCGATGATCAGACAAGTAAGCAAGCGGGATTTAGCTTTCCAAGTACCTCTAATATTTCTCAGAACCCGTCCTTCCCTGCTGAATATTATGTCAGCATTGTTGCACCAACAGGAAAACTGTCAAACATCAAAATCAATAATGTAAAAGTAGACACAGCCAAATTTAAACCTGTTTGCAATATGTCTGTTGCCAGTTTTAAACTAAGTTCCATATCAAAAAACCATATTTCTTCACCTGAAGGTTTTATTGCCTATATGTATGCATTAGGCAAAGATGAAAGTTACGCATCAGAAATCGGAAGTGCTTATGAGAACCGTTCGACTGAGTTGTTACTTGAGGCAAACAGAACCAATGTTTGCGATACACAGACTTTGTTTACATTCAAAGCAAATTCAGATTCAACTGCAACATACAGATGGAATTTTGGAGATGGCAGCAATGGAACCGGGACACCTGTCAATAAAGCTTATAATCGTTCAGGAACCTTTAAATTAACTTTATCAGTTAGCTATCCAAACAACTTCGGATGTAAGCAGGATTCAATAGTTAAGTTCATTAAAGTTAATTCTCAGCCAGTATTCAGCTTAGGCAAAGACACCAATTTATGCCAGGGTGTTTACTACGAATTAGCTCCAATAGTAAGACCACGATCAACATACAGCTGGTGGAATGGAAGCAGTTCAACAATTGCAACAATAAGTAACAATACAACAGCCTGGTTAACAGTTACAGACACTAATATGTGTAAGTTTTCTGACACTGTTCAAATACGATTCATTAATTGTGACACTAATTCTATTCAGATTCCTAATGTTTTCACTCCGGCAAGTGCAGGATCTGTTGCAGATAATGTGAATGATTATTTTGAAAGTAAATACACTGGTTTCGATCAATTAAACGGATACATCTATAACAGATGGGGTGAAGTGGTGTATCGTTTAAACGTTCCAAGCACGCAATTCTGGAATGGTTGTGTCAACAACGAAGTTTCAAATCCGTGTCCATCTGGAACTTATTATTATGTATTTCAGTATGTTAATTCAGTCACCGGACTGAGTAAAGATGTCAGTGGAGTTGTTCAGTTGATCAGATAAATTTCTGTATAAAACTTGTTAATTGACTTACTTGAGTAATTGTATAATTTTGAATACACTTTATCAAGTATGCCTAAAATCTTAGTAATAGACGACGAAAAACCAATCAGAGACGCGTTACAGAACATTCTCACAGCCGAGCATTATCAGGTAGATATTGTAGAAAACGGCAAAAAAGGTCTGGACATGCTCAAGGAAAACGGGTATGATGTTGTCTTATGTGATATAAAAATGCCAGGAATGGATGGCTTAGAGGTGATGGCGAAAGCAGCCGAAATTTCACCGGAAGTTCCATTCATTCTTATTTCCGGTCACGGAACCATCGAAATAGCCGTTGAAGCAGTTAAAAAAGGTGCTTACGATTTCATTTCAAAGCCACCAGATTTAAATCGTTTATTAATCACCATCCGAAATGCAGTTGAAAAGAACAATCTGGTAGTAGAGACCAAAGTTCTTAGAAGGAAAGTAACCAAGACAAGAGACATTGTGGGTGAAACTCCGAGTATTTTAAAAATTAAAGACACCATTGCAAAAGTTGCTCCTACAGATGCAAGAGTATTAATTACCGGTGAGAATGGTACAGGTAAAGAACTGGTTGCACGATGGATTCATGAGAAGAGCAACAGAGCGAATATGCCATTAATAGAAGTTAACTGCGCTGCAATTCCAAGTGAATTGATAGAAAGCGAACTTTTTGGTCACGAAAAAGGGTCTTTTACAACCGCTATCAAACAAAGAATAGGAAAATTTGAGCAGGCCAATGGTGGTACTTTATTTCTGGATGAGATTGGCGATATGAGTTTATCAGCTCAGGCAAAGGTTCTGAGAGTTATACAAGAAGGAATTTTGCAGAGAGTTGGTGGCGATAAAGCCATCAATGTAGATGTAAGAATTCTTGCGGCTACCAATAAAAACTTAACAGAAGAAATTGAAAAAGGCTTATTCCGAATGGATTTGTACCATCGATTAAGTGTTATAGTAATACATGTTCCGACACTAAATGAACGTGTAGATGATATTCCGGTTATTGCAGAGAAATTTCTCAAAGAGATTTGCGAAGACAATGGAGTAAGAAAATCTTTTGCACCGGGAGCTTTGGATGAGTTAAAGAACGTCAACTGGACAGGTAATATACGCGAACTGCGCAACGTCATTGAAAGACTTGTTATTTTGTCTGATGCTAAAATTACAGTTGAAGATGTTATCGCATACAGTAATCCATCTACTCCTGTTTCTAAAACACAAAGTGTTATGATAGACAAGTTTGAGAAGTTCCAGGACTTTAAAGACTATGCTGAAACAATTTTCTTAGAAGCCAAGCTTAAGAAGAACAACTGGAATGTTGCTAAAACAGCGGTTGAGATAGACATACAAAGAAGTCATCTTTACAACAAGATTGACAAATACAATTTAAAGCGCAATTAATACATGATTGGCACCGAAACCGGAATTGCCGCTGCACATCTTAAAGCAGGGGAAACGGTTGGTATACCTACAGAAACAGTATATGGACTGGCGGCAAATGCCTTCAATGAAGCTGCAGTTGTATCGGTATTTAAGATTAAGAACCGACCATTTTTCGATCCTCTTATTTTACATGTCAGAGATATCGGTCATGCCCAATCACTGGTTAAAGAATTTCCAGAAAGTGCCAGACTGCTGGCTGAAGCTTTCTGGCCAGGACCATTGACTTTATTATTACTTAAAAGCGAAATTGTTCCCGATATCATTACATCAGGCAGTCATTTAGTTGCCGTGAGGGTTCCCTCCCATCCTATTACTTTAGAATTGTTACAACAATTAGATTTTCCATTGGCCGCACCGAGCGCCAATCCATTTGGTTATATTAGTCCGACACAGGCAGAACATGTCGAAAAACAACTGGGAGATAAAGTATCGTATATATTAGATGGAGGCAGTTCGGAAATTGGTTTAGAGAGTACTATTGTGAATTGTTCCGGGGTTAAACCTGTCATCGTTCGTTTAGGCGGTCTGGCCAAAGAACGCATAGAAGCAGTATTAGGTGAAGAGATTGAATTGCAATTAAATCAGAATAGCAATCCATCTGCTCCGGGTCAGTTAGACAAGCATTATGCCCCCAACAGCAGGTTTATAGTGACTGAGGATCTGGAAGATAGCATCAACAGACACTTACACGAGAAAATTGTAGTTTTAAGCTTTGGAGAGACCACAATTTCTGAGGATATTTATCAGTTAAATTTAAGTAAGAACGCCGATTTATCGGAAGCTGCCAGGAATTTATTCCATTATATGAGGTTACTGGATCAGTTATCTCCTTCTGTTATAATTGCACAGCGCTTACCTGAATTTGGATTGGGATTAGCGATTAACGACCGTTTAAGACGCGCATCAAGTCGTTAAAACAATTAACTCGAATATGAAATAGTTCGGATAAAATTGCTAAATTCAGCTTGCATTTGATTAATTCTAATTTTTTATTATATGATAATCAAATCATTAAAGAAGTGCAATCCATCAAATTCTTTATTAATTTTTTAGAATTGTATTTTAAAAATAAATGCAATCACACAACATTTATAGATAATAAATGATTACCTTTGCACCTTTAAAAAATTTAACTGAATTATACACAATGAGTCAAGCAAATGTAAGCAACCACGAAACACAATTTGACGTGTTTGCTAAAGTTGCCCGTTATGATCACGAGCAAGTATTAATCTGCCAGGACAACCACACAGGTTTAAAGGCTATTATTGCTATCCACAACACTGTTTTGGGTCCCGGACTTGGAGGCACCAGAATGTGGAAGTACGCCACCGAGGCAGAAGCTATCAACGATGCTCTGAGATTATCGAGGGGTATGACCTACAAAGCTGCCATCAGCGGATTAAATTTGGGTGGAGCTAAAGCAGTTATCATTGGAGATCCTGCAAAAGACAAATCTGAGCATCTGATGAGAAAATTCGGAAGATTTGTAGAGAATCTGGGTGGTAAATATGTAACAGCTGAGGATGTTGGAACAACAACCAAAGATATGGAATACATCAAAATGGAAACCAACCACGTAGTAGGTTTACCTGAAATCATGGGTGGTGGCGGCGATCCTAGTCCCGTTACTGCATATGGTGTATACATGGGTTTAAAAGCCAGTGCAAAGAAAGCTTTTGGCACAGACAACTTAAGCGACAAAAAAGTTGCAGTTCAGGGTGCTGGTAAAGTTGGTTTACATTTAATGGAATTGTTGCACAAAGAAGGTGCTATCATTACAGCTACTGATATTTTCGAAAGCGGTTTAAAGATTGCAGCAGAGAAATATGGTGCTACTATTGTTAAACCAGAAGAAATCTTCGATCAGGCAGTAGACATTTTTGCTCCATGTGCTTTGGGTGCAATTTTAAACACAGAGAACATTAACAAATTAAAATGTCAGGTTGTAGCTGGTGCAGCAAACAATCAGTTAGAAGACGAGAATGTACACGGTGATATGATCAAAGCTAAAGGCATTTATTATGCTCCGGATTTCCTGATCAACGCAGGTGGTTTAATCAACGTATATAGTGAGTACAATGGTTATGTAAGAGAGATTGCTTTTGCACAAACCGAAAACATTTACAATACTGTATTGAATATATACAATAAATCTGAAGAAGATAACATCAACACTCAGATTGCAGCTATTAAATTAGCAGAGAAGAGAATTCATGACACCATGATTCTTCAGTCTAAAATCTAATTTAACAGATATTACAACAAAAAAGCCCTTCATTTTGAAGGGCTTTTTTTATTTAGCTTCGTTGAGCATTAATTGTCTTAACATTTCGAAGGCTGCATTACCGGCTCTGGAGATGACATTCATTCTATCGCCAATCAAGTGATGAATTTTTACTGTTTCGTTAGAGGCTGAACTAACGCCAATAACCACTGTACCGACGGGCTTATCTGCACTCCCACCCCCTGGTCCGGCAATACCAGAGACTGCTATTGAATAATCGGTTTGAAGTTTTTCTCTAACACCTTTTGCCATTTGTCTGACCACAGGTTCGCTAACTGCTCCTACGGTTTCAAACAGAGTACTTTCAACACCAAGCTGATGGTGTTTTACTGAATTGCTGTATGAAACAACAGAGCCTACAAAAACTTTTGAGACACCTGGAAGGACTGTGAGAAGATGGGATATATATCCACCAGTGCAGCTTTCTGCGATACTTAGAGTTTTACCTCTTTCATTAAGCATTTTAACAATGAGTTCGGCCATGCTTATATCTTCGTCGCAGACAATATTCTCTGCAATTCTCTCAATAATTTTTGTAGCTATGGCATTAATTTCAGTTTTAATATCTCCATTTACCTGTGCGCCGGTTAGTCGCAGTCTAACAATATTCATATTAGGCAGGTAGGCCAATTTAATATGAGGAGGAATAGCATCTTCAATATCTTCTATTTTTTTAGCTAACAAAGACTCGGGGATATTAATAGTGATAATGGTTTTATGATAGAGTTCTGGCTGTTTAAATTTCTGAACAATTAAAGGCAATGCTTTATGTTCGATGATATTTTTCATTTCATAAGGCACCCCTGGTACACTAATAATCACTTTACCATCAACATCGAACCACATACCCGGAGCGGTTCCCCATTCGTTGAATAAAGTCGTACAGCCATCAGGAAGATCAGCCTGAAGTTTGTTCACTTCCAGCATGGTTCGTCCGCGACTGGCGAAAAAAGCTTCCAGCTGTTGCATCACCTTTTCGTCTGTTCGCCACCCCATACCAAAATATTCAGCGAGTGTTTTTTTAGTAATGTCATCTTTAGTCGGCCCCAGACCACCGGTTATAATAATTAGTTCTGATCTTTTCAGGCAATCAGAAAGCATATTTTTTATTTCTTCAGCATCATCACTGATAGAGTTAATCCTTTTGATTCTGATATTATTTTTATTGAGCATCTGACCCAGCCAGGCGCTGTTG
>JBJTNS010000361.1:0-5661 GCA_046074245.1 Chitinophagaceae bacterium
TAATTGCGTTCTTTTGATCGGTATAGATAGAAGGTATTGAAGAGGAAACCAGTTAATAACAGACAATGGCCAATGCTTAGTAATGAGGTGAATTGATAAGCCCATATTGTATAGCAGTAAGCGGGAATTAAGAGCAGATGACCAGCAGCAATAGCGCCATTTGCCGTGTAAAGTAGAGCAACACTTTTAATTTTATATTGTGAATCGCCTTTCATGTCGGGTAGATCTTTGAACCATGCAATAACGATGCTGAACAATGTGATGAACAAACAAAGAATCAGGATATCTTTATTAAAGCTGGTTTGTTCGTTAATTAACAGATTGAAGATGTAGTATCCTCCCATATTTACCATGAGTCCGCGTACCACAGCAATGGACATGGCAGCTGGCAAATGGTGTTTTCTGAGATAGAGGGGAGGGCAGGAATAGGCCCATCCAATACCCATAGAAATGCCGACAACTGCAATCAGGATAGGGTGTATAAATGCGGCCATCAACAGAGCCAGCCAGAAGGAGGTCCATACCATTCTTCCAGCTTGATTCAAACTTAGTTCTCCCGATGCCAGAGGTAAGTTAGGTTTGTTGATTTTGTCTAATTCTATGTCTTCGATTTGATTGATACCAACGATAAACAAATTGCAAAATAGACCGGTGACGATGGCTCTGATCCATAAAAACCAGTGTTCAGTTTCGTTGCCTTGGCAGGCCATTGCATAGAGCGCTGTAATGCTGATGACAGTGCCAATGATGGTGTGAGGGCGACTGAACCGAATGATGGTTTTAATTTGCATGTTCTAGTTGTATGATAATACTTGGTCCGGCCAGCGTTTTCATCCTCGTGATCTCAATATTTTTAAAGCCGGTCAACTGTTTTTTGTATTGAGCAATTGATTTCGATTTAAGAACAGAAATAAGACCATCAATTGTTATGGTCAGGCTATTAAGAGGAATAAGGTAAGTGAATAGTAATTTCTTCCATGTCATTTTGCAAATGAAAGGGGTAAACAATAGAACACCCAATGTTCCAGTCAGTAATATTTTCAGGAAGCAGATAATTCCTGGCTCAAGTATTTCTACAACAAACAACCGGGCATTGGCCGCTTCGCAATTTTTTAGAATGGTGTTTTGCGAGGTGCAATTAAAATGATGAAAGGCATTGAGCATGATGTAACAATGATCATTACTAAACGTCATGTTAAGAACATCAGTTGATTCTGTAAGGTATTGTATGTTGGGCTCGCTTTTTAAACGGGCAGGGAAAAGATCGCTTAAGGTCAGTGAGTCAAAGCACCTGCTTGTGTTAAAAATGTACCGACCGGGAATACCGCTTCCAGCGCATAAATCAAACAGACTGTTAGGGAGCTTATCAGAAGATTGAAGTAGATTTATAAGTGGTAGGTAGATGCCACTTTTTGTAGCCATCTGACCAATGAATTCTGCTTGTTCACTTCGCAGAAACTCGGGGAACCACTTATAGTCTTCGAGTTCTTTCAATTTTAAGAATTGTTGTCAGAGAAGCCGGTAAACATGCTTCCGAGCAGGTCTTTGAAGGTGATGTGTTTGTCGATACTGGTTTTACTCAGTTTACTGTTTTCGCTAAGTCCGAAAAGTACCAGTTCCATCAGTAAGAGTTGTTCATCGGCATTGTATTTTGAGAAATGCATATCAGCAAATTCTCTTAAAGCAACAATACTGTTCAGTGTTTTTTCGTAGTCGTTGTTGCTGGCATTTATACCAAGGTCGAGGTGTTTCCCGTCGTCAAACCAGTTCATGATATGTTTGTAGGGATTGGTGCTATCATTGCCTTTTTTCTTGAATTTTTCGAGAGGAGGGCAATTTTCGGCAAAGCTATTTTTGATGGCTTTACCTATAAGATTTTGGGCCACTTTAAGCGGACCTTCCATTTCGCCTTCGTATACCATTTCAACTTTACCAGTGATAGCAGGAATCAGGGCACTGAGATCGCTGACTCTTACGAATGTGTCTTTATCTCCGCTGATCAGAGTTCTTCTTTCGGCGGCACTGATTAGTATTTCATAAGCGCTAATGCTAAGACGGGCTGATACGCCACTTTTAGCATCAACAAATTCGCTGGTTCTTGCTTCAGCCACGATATGTTCAATAGTACGTTCGAGGATAGGAGAAATGGCGACTATTTGTTTTTGTGCAGGTTTCAGTTTGGCTTCTTGCCTAGTGATATTGCCAGCTGTTTCTATATCTTTTGGGTAGTGAGTAATGATTTGAGAACCGATACGGTCTTTGAGAGGCGTTACGATACTTCCGCGATTGGTATAGTCTTCGGGATTCGCTGTAAAGATAAACTGGATATTGAGAGGCAGACGCAGTTTAAATCCCCTGATCTGTATATCACCTTCCTGTAAGATATTGAAGAGAGCGACCTGAATTCGCGCTTGCAGATCGGGTAGTTCGTTAATAACAAAGATACATCTATTACTTCTTGGGATAAGTCCGAAGTGAATCGCCTTTTCATCAGAGTAACTTAGTTTTTGATTGATAGCTTTAACCGGGTCGAGGTCGCCTATCAGGTCGGCAACCGATACATCCGGAGTTGCAAGTTTTTCGATATATCTTTCACTTCTGTGCAGCCAGGAGATTTCGGTGTTGTCGCCCATTTCTGAGAGAGTAATGCGACCGAAAGAAGAAATAGGGTTATAGGGATCGTCGTTGATTTCGCTTCCGGAAATGTAAGGAATATATTCGTCAAGTAAATTGACCATCATACGGGCGATTCTGGTTTTAGCCTGACCTCTCAGACCGAGCAGATTGATGCTATGGCCGCTCAGGATAGCCCTTTCGATATCGGGAATGACAGTGTCTTCGTAGCCAATGATACCTTCAAAAACGGGGATATTATTTTGGAGTTTATGGATGAGGTTAGATCTTAATTCATCCTGAATAGACTTTGGTGTATAGCCATTTTTTTTAAGTTGTCCCAGAGTTTTAATATCGGTGAGTTGCATTGCTGTTGTTTGAGTCATGTTAGAAATGTTTTCTTTTATTATTTTCAAAATCCTGGAAAAGGAAATCGCCCAGACCATTGAGACTGGTGTAAAATGCTTTTCCGTTATTGGTTTCGGTGAATTCTTCGACGAATTGCTGCAGGTATGGGTCCTGAGCAATCATGAAGGTTGTGATTGGTATCTTAAGTCGGCGGCAGATGGCAGCTTCGTTTAGTGTTTTGTTTACGATTTTGCGATCGAGGCCGAAGCTATTCATGTAATAATCATTACCATCTTTGAGGCAGCTAGGTTTACCATCGGTAATCATAAAGATTTGTTTGTTTTTGTTTTTTCTGCGACGGAGAATGTCTTGAGCGAGCTGGAGTCCTGCGACAGTGTTGGTATGGTATGGACCAACCTGCAGATAGGGCAGGTCTTTCAGTTCAATTTGTTTAGCATCGTTTCCGAAGGTGATGATATCGAGGGTATCTTTAGGGTATTTTGTTTTGATTAATTCAGCGAGCGCCATAGCGACTTTTTTTGCTGGCGTTATTCGGTCTTCGCCATAGAGAATCATTGAATGGGAGATATCGATCATGAGCACGGTGCTGGATTGGGATTTAAGTTCTCTTTCGTTAACGATAAGATCTTCCTCTTTCATATGGTCGCTGGTACCCAGGAGAATCCCATAGGCATTTTTAAGAGAGTCGGTGAGAGCGATCTGGTTAATTTCGTCGCCGAATTGAAAGGTTCTTTGTTCTGGAGATATCTCGTCGCCATTACCGGTGAAGTGACCGGCGTGATCACCTTTATTAGATTTTTTAATTTTACCAAAGATTTGGTCGAGAGCGCTTTGGCGGATGCTTTGTTCCATTTTCGAGCTAATGGTGATAGTACCTTCCTGGTAATTTTCTTTAAGGAATCCTTTTTGTTTAAGGTCTTCGATAAAATTGCCCATTCCGTAGTTGCTATTAGAGAGGTGGTGATCGCGATCGATTTGTGTCATCCATTCGAGAGCTTCAGCCAGGTCGCCGGACGTATGGATAAGAATTTCTCTAAACAGTTTAAAGAATTTTTCGAATGGTTCATCATCATCGGACTGGAAGAATTTATGGAATCGAAAGCCAAGCATTGAGGTAATAACAATTAAGGGAGAACAAAGTTCGGTGATTTGGGGGAGATTTTTAATTTAGCACCTTCCAGGTCTTAGACCTGGAAGGTGCTAAATTTCCTATTATTTTTGATTTTACTATCTATTGACCAAATCTTTGAATTGAATTAATATATAAATATTTGTTATACAAATATTTACGAGATGAATAATGAAGTGTTTGAATTAGGAAGAAATTAATATTTCACTTCCACTATTGGAGGAAATATTATGGTAATTTGGAGTTTTTTCAAGTTGTAATCAATTGATAATCATTAATTGTGGGGCAGATTTTTCAATAGATTTGGCTAATATCGGATATTCTCTGGATATCAAGGTTTTATGTCAGTTTTAAGAGTTTTTTGTCTTTTTTAATAAGCTGATTGATAGGGCTTTGGGTTTTAGTGAATTGGTGAAATTTTCTGCACCTTCCAGGTCTTAGACCTGGAAGGTGTCCGATTTATTAAATAAAAAAACTCTCTACCCATTTCAAATATCTTCTCTTTGTAAGCCTCACTTTCTGCTTTAGTGTTATCGAATTCTTTCGGATCTTTATATGGTAGTGAAATTCGTTTGCTCGCACCCAAAACAACAGGACAGTTTCTATCAGCTGAATCACATACAAGTATGGCCATAAAATTGCTTTGGGGGTTGACTTCATGGGCATAGTTTTTTGAGAAAACTCCTTTTAATTCTTGTGTGGAATTGTCTCCCCATTTTATATTGTAAAATGGATTTTCTCCAGTCTTTGTGCTTTGTATTTCAAAACCAACATCCTTCAGGGCATCGACCATTCTGATATTAAAAGCCGTAGCTTCTGTTCCGCCAGAATATGCCGAAATGCCTTCTATGCCATAATATTCAGAAGCAAGAGCAAGCATCAATTGGCCCAGATGACTACGCCGAGAGTTGTGCGTGCAAATTACAATGCAATCAAGTTTCTTGTTCTGCTTGAGTTGATCATGAATCCATTCTGCAATTTCATCTAATTCTTTTTTGCGCTCTGGCAAGATTTCTTCATGCAATAGCAAATGTTTTTTAATCAATGAATCAATTTCTTTGAACATCATTTCTTTGAAAATATTTTTTACGGTAGTAAAATGCCAGATTCACCAGGCCAATTAATGCCGGAACTTCAACAAGCGGCCCAATTACTCCTGCAAAAGCCTGTCCACTGTTAATTCCAAAAATTCCAATTGATACTGCGATGGCCAGTTCGAAATTATTGCCCGATGCTGTAAATGAAATAGCAGCAGTTTCTGAATATGTAGCGCCAGATTTTCTAACTAAATAAAATGTACCGACAAACATGATGGCAAAAAAGATCAATAAAGGAATTGAAATTAATATTACGTCAGCTGGAATTGAGATTATCATTTTTCCTTGCATACTAAACATTAATATAATTGTAAAGAGCAGTGCAATGAGTGTAATTGGAGAAATTGCTGGAATATATTTGCGATTAAACCAATCTTCCCCTTTTATACTTATCAGCGCATAACGACTAATTATTCCGGCTAAAAATGGAATGCCAAGATAAATACCGACAGT
>JBJTNS010000362.1:0-6061 GCA_046074245.1 Chitinophagaceae bacterium
TATCCCCAAAGGCAGCTTTATTACGACAGACAATCTTGAAAATCTATTTGTAATCACACCAACAAACGATATCATCAAGTATGACAAGGATGGCAATAAACTGGCTACTGCAAATTTTAAAGTTCTTGGTAACATCAGTTCAGTCGACGCTTCAAATCCTTTTGAAATCTATGTATTCTACCGCGACCAGAATCGCATTATTTTCCTGGATAATTTACTTAATCTGAGAGGAGAATGCGACATGGAAAGCATTGGAGTATCACAAATTGCCTGCGTTGCCAGAAGTTTCGATAATCAAATCTGGCTATTTGATGCCGCTGATCAGAAACTTAAAAAATATTCTAAAGACCTTAAATTAATCAGCGAAAGTGCCCCTTGGAATACCCTCTCGATTCAAAACTCTATCAATCCGGTTCAGATTAAAGACATCAGTAACGGAGTCTTAATTCTAAACAATAATCAGGTGCTTGAATTTGATATTTTCGCGAATTTTAGCAGAATAAAATTAAGCGATACCCTTCAAAACTTCCAGTTCGTAGGCAATAAAATTGTTTTCTTTAAGAATGGCAATGCCTATGCTTACCAGCCTCAGTCATTCACCCTGAAGGCTCTGGATATCATTCTACCTGAAAAATGTAAAGGCTTTCGGCTCGAGAAAGAAAGATTATATATTTTAGAAGATGAATATGTAATTTTGCAAAACTTTTCAGAAAAATAATTCCGGAAAGATTCGTTAAACATGTTAGAAAAATTAGAAGCCATTGAGGCAAGGTTCAGAGAAGTTGAACTGCTATTGAGTAGTGCAGATACCATGAGCGATATGAAACGCTTTACCCAGTTGAATAAAGAGTATAGCGATTTGAAAGAAGTGGTAGATGCCACCAACGAATACCGCAGTACATTGAACCATTTTCAACAGGCTAAAGACATGATGGCCAACGAAAAAGATCCTGAACTGAGAGACATGGCGAAAATGGAGGCGGATGAAATGGAAGCTAAAATCGGTCCGCTTGAAGAAAAAATAAAACTACTCCTTATACCAAAAGATCCCGAAGATGCCAAAAATGCCATCGTTGAGATACGCGCAGGTACTGGTGGAGATGAAGCTAGTTTATTTGCTGGAGACCTCATGAAAATGTACATGAGATATTGTGAAAATCGTGGATGGAAAGTGGAAGTACTAGACGAAAACGAAGGTACTGCCGGTGGGTATAAAGAAGTAATTTTAGAAGTAACAGGCGCCAATGTATATGGCGATTTGAAATATGAAAGTGGTGTTCACCGTGTGCAACGAGTCCCTAAAACAGAAAGTCAGGGTCGTGTCCACACTTCTGCTGCAACTGTTGCTGTTTTGCCAGAAGCTGAAGATGTAGACGTACAATTAAATCCTGCTGATATTGAAATGCAAACCAGCAGAAGTGGTGGTGCAGGTGGTCAGAACGTTAACAAAGTTGAAACTAAAGTTCAGTTAACACACAAACCTTCTGGAATCGTTGTCGTTTGTCAGGTAGAACGCTCTCAGTTAGGTAACAGAGAAAGAGCTATGCAAATGCTGAGAACCAAATTGTATGAGAAAGCTCTTGAAGAACACAATTCTAAAATTGCGAGTGCCAGAAAAACCCTGGTGGCAAGTGGAGACAGAAGCGCAAAAATAAGAACCTATAATTTTTCTCAAAGCAGAGTTACTGATCACCGTATCAATATGACAATTTATGCTTTGGACACTTTCCTGTCAGGCGATATTCAAGAAATGATCGACGCCTTGAAAGTGGCTGAAAATGCCGAGAGAATGAAGGAAGGCAGTATCGCCTGAGCTTGACTACAAGCCAGCAGGACCTTGCTTAACCCCTTCACCATCTTTTCGTATGGGTTTCTCCATACCTTTACGGCGACTTCTAACTTTAGGATATTTTTTTTCGGTGTTCATTTGTATTTGTAACAATTTAAGAAGGACAATTATTGTGCCCTTTTAATTATTAGACGCAAATAATGAAAAAACGTTTCACAAACTTCCTACTTTTTTCTAAATATGATTATTCTGTGACAATTGCTTAATAACCAAGCTTGTTCATAAACTTTTGTTATAACAAATTAAGTAAGATAAAAAAAATAAAACCCTCAATATTTACAGGACTTCCCAAAAGAAATCTTTAAGGTCTGAAAAATTAGACGCGTAAAAAAACTTAATACTGATTTTTTTAGAAATTTTCTCCGGCAATGAACTTTTCTGCCATCAACTTACCTTCACGGACCGCATAATTTGTTCCCCTGTCTTCTGGATAAATCTGCGCCATTGAATTGATATAAACAGACTCAACAGGGGTTTTAAACTGAGGTATCAGTTTGCTGTAATGCAGTGTTACCAATGGCTGAGAATATGCTTCCTTCCATACATGGTAATCTATTACCCAATCGGTTGTAAACTCAGGGAACATTTTCTGAATAAATGGTACCGCATACTCATAAAACTCCTTCTCACTCATCTTATACAAGGCCTCATCGGTTGGTAAGTATTTCGATAAGTAGACAATATGCCTGCCTTTATAACTCTCTTTTGGCTCGAAATTGGTGTGCTCGATTATCCCCACAAATGGAAAACCAGGATCATTAACATTTAACCAGTAAATCTCACTTAGACTTCTGTTGAGCTCCAATGTCAGACAAACATTCCCAATATACTGAACCTTGTTTAAAGAATCAGTATAAGCCTCTGAAGTGGCATTTTTAAGTAGATTTGCACAAATAGGCAGCGGGGCTGTTAGTATTGTCTTGTTCGCTTCGTAGGTTTCTCCGCCTTCAGTGGTCAAACTGCCTGTTGCTCCCACTTCACTTACGCCTTTATTAAAATGAATTACTCCACCCATTTCCTGAATGGCGCTCACCATCGATTCTGCTAATGACGCAAAACCTCCTTTATAATAAGCAAGATATTCCTTGCCCTTTTCGCCGCGACTACCGCCTCTTAATTTCAGCTTGTTCCAGAACCAAACAGCAGAGACAGACTCGGCATATCTGCCAAACTTCCCTTTCAGCAATGGCTCCCATACTACCTGATAGCCTTGCTTACCGCAAATCTTAATCAGCCAGTCTTTTGCTGTAATACTTTCCAGTTTTTTCCAGTCTTTTACTATCCTAACAGCCAGCACCACAAAACCAAGTCTGATCCTGTTAACAAAACTCAGGGGCTTAAATTTCAATAAATCCAGTGGTGAACTTAACTTAAAAAAGTTATTCGAAAAATACATCCCTGTTCTGGTTTCTCTGACAACAATATGATCTTCACATTTTAGGTCCTTTATCAAGTCCATTATATGCTGATCATTGGTAAACCAGTGGTGATAAAACTTTTCCAGATTCTCGCCTTCAACCTTGAAAGAACCTGCCAGACCACCTGGCTCAGCATCTTTTTCAAAGATTGTTACCTGCCATCCGGCCTTTGCCAGATAATAACCCAGACTTAGGCCTGTAAAACCAGCGCCTACTATGTTAACTGACTGCTTACTCATTCCTTTTCGAACCCTATTTTTTCTCTTATGATGTATAGCGGTCTTTGTTTAATTTCTCCGTAAATTCTACCTACATATTCTCCAATAATTCCAAGAACCAGTAGTATAATTCCACCTATTAAAAGTATGGAAATCATAAGCAATGTCCAGCCCTCCACGAAATGCTCTGTAAACAGACGCATATACAGGGAATAAAAAATACCGATAAAGGCGATTATTGAAGTTAAGAACCCAACAAATGTTGCAATTTTCAGGGGTGTGTTTGAAAATGATAAAATAGCATCGCTTGCCAGTCTGATCATTTTCTTGAGAGGATATTTTGTTGATCCGGCAAATCTGCTTTCTCTGTCGTATTCTACAAAAGTCTGATTAAACCCTATCCATGCTACCATACCCCTCACAAAACGATAGGTTTCCCTCATTCTAAGAAACTGGTCTAGTGCCTTTCTGTCCATCAATCTGAAATCACCAGTATCAAGAGGCATATCAACATCACTAAGCTTATTGATAAAACGATAGAAATATTTTGCTGTTATAAGCTTGAAGGCACTTTCTCCAGCTCTGTCGCGGCGTTTACCATAGATAACATCAAAACCTTCTTCCCATTTTTTAATCATTTCTAAAATGACGTATGGAGGATCCTGCAGATCTGCATCAATTACAACTGCTGCATCTCCTTTGCAATTATCTAAACCAGCGGTGATAGCAATCTGGTGACCGAAATTACGAGCGAAATTTATACCCTTAACTCTGCTATCAGATTTTACACAATCCTGAATAAGTTGAATCGTGGTGTCCTTACTACCATCATTTACAAAAATAATCTCATAGTCGTATCTGGACTTATCAAGACCTGACAATGTCTCTGTAAGACGTCTGTATGTCTCGGCAAATACTTCCTGCTCATTATAGCAAGGAACGACAATAGATATCAGTTTCATCAATGCAAATGTATGTTATTGTGACTTATTTTAATAAGCAGGTTTTACAATGGAATATTTCCATGCTTCTTCCTTGGAAGATTTTTAACCTTGTTCTCTAACATAGCAAAGGCTGAAATAAGTCGCGATCTTGTTTCTTCAGGGAAGATTACATCGTCGATAAATCCACGCTCTGCTGCTCTGTACGGATTGGCAAAAATCTCTGCATATTCGGCTTCTTTCTCCTTCCAGGCTTGCTCAGAGTCAGCTGCACTGGTAATTTCCTTTTTAAAGATTATCTCAGCTGCACCTTTTGCTCCCATTACTGCAATCTCTGCGCTTGGCCAGGCGAAATTCATATCCGCACCAATGTGCTTACTATTCATCACATCATATGCGCCTCCGTATGCTTTTCTTGTAATTACAGTTATTCTTGGTACTGTTGCCTCACTGAAGGCGTACAACAACTTTGCTCCATTTGTGATAATGGCATTCCATTCCTGATCGGTGCCTGGCAAGAAACCAGGAACATCTTCCAAAACTAGCAAAGGAATATTGAATGCATCACAAAAACGCACGAATCTTGCACCCTTGGTAGAAGAATGAACATCTAATACTCCCGCCAGTGCACTTGGATTATTAGCAACAATACCAATGCTTCTGCCAGCTAATCTCGCAAAACCAACAACGATGTTTTCTGCAAAGTTCTTATGTACTTCAAAGAAACTATCCTCATCCACCAATCCTTCAATCACCTCGCGCATATCATATGGCTGATTGGCGTTTTCAGGTACTATATTTTTAAGCTGATCTCTTTGTTCATTGCCAGATTGATAAGGCATACTTGGCGCCTTCTCCTCACAATTCTGAGGAATATAACTCAATAACTTCTTCAGATTAGTTAAACAATCAATCTCGTTGACAAATGAAAAATGTGCCACGCCTGATTTAGAAGAATGCACTGAAGCTCCTCCTAACTGTTCACTGCTTACCTCTTCATTGGTAACAGTTTTCACAACGTTCGGACCAGTAACAAACATATAACTGGTGTTTTCAACCATCCCAATAAAATCGGTAATAGCCGGAGAATACACCGCTCCGCCGGCACATGGCCCCATAATTGCTGAAATCTGTGGAATCACTCCACTGGCAATGGTGTTTCTGTAAAATATATCAGCGTAACCACCCAGTGACACAACTCCTTCCTGGATTCTTGCTCCGCCACTATCATTTAAACCAATGACTGGTGCACCGTTCTGAATGGCCAAATCCATGATCTTACAGATTTTCTCAGCATGAGTTTCACTCAATGAACCTCCGAAAACTGTAAAATCCTGAGAGAAAACATACACTAAACGACCATTGATGGTGCCATAGCCAGTAACTACGCCATCACCAAGAAACTTTTGTTTCTGCATACCGAAATCATTGCTTCTGTGGGTAACAAAAGCACCAACTTCATTAAAACTATTTTCATCCATGAGAAAATGTATTCTCTCTCTGGCAGTTAATTTTCCTTTTGAGTGTTGCGATTTAATTCGCTCTTCTCCTCCTCCAAGCAAAGATTCTTTTCGCTTGTTGTCCAGTAAGTCTCTTTTATTCATTTGTTGTTGAGATTGGCTGCTCATATTATTT
>JBJTNS010000363.1:0-4545 GCA_046074245.1 Chitinophagaceae bacterium
GTTTTAATTTGTTAGAGGGAAATTCCAACAAACTTATGATAATACTAGACAACATTTTAGTTCCGTTCGTGGATTCACCATCTGCGATTGGCGCGTTAAAGACTGCGATTACGCTTTCTAAAATCCACAACGCAAAACTACATGTCATCCATGTGGTCACCGAAAAATCTAATGAAACTGTATTAGATCGTATCAAACAAATTTGCACCCACGAGAATGCCATCTTCACGTTTATAGAACGCAGTGGCAATATCCAGAAAGAAATCATCAAAGCCGAGCGTGAAATAGGCGCCGACCTTATTGTCATGGGCGCCTATGGCAAAACAGGATGGCAACAATTCTGGGTAGGCAGCAATGCCTTCAAAGTCATTAGCACATCGCATTGCCCAGTTTTAACGCTTCAAAATGATGTCGGAGAACTAAAAGGCTTTAATAAAATCATGTTGCCACTGGATGACAGCGAAGAAACCCGTCAGAAAGTAAACTGGGTTGCCAAAATGGCCAAAGGTTTCGATGCCGAGGTTCTGATCTTTAACACCACCAAAGTGAGAGGAGAAGATACCCGAATTAAACTGGCCCAGTATGCTCAACAGGTTGAAGCACTGTTACACAAAGATGGTATTAAAACCAGCTTCGACGAGAGTTATGGCAACAACATCGCCGAAGATTGTATCAAGTTTGCACAAATGCATGAATGCGACCTTATCACTATCATGACCGAAACGGAGAACACCAACAGTTTCTTTATGGGCACCTACGCCCAACAACTTGTCAGTTCTTCTCCGATTCCGGTATTGACCATTCACGCAAGGTCGGTGAACAAACTTCAGACCCTCGCCTGATTACTGAAGCGTTCCAATATATTTCCCTTTAGGATAACGCACCTCGTAAGAGAACACAATCTTTTTACTGTCCTTAGGTTTTACACTAATCTTCCAGGTCAGTTTCCCTGTTAATTCGTTATAAATTGCGCCATCTTTATTGAGCAAATTCACTTTGATGGTATTATCACTGGCGACAGGTATCTGATCTTCAACTTCAAAATCCAGAGCAATGGTTTTAGTGTTGCGCACAGTAATTTCAATTGTTTTTGTAACGATATGATCATCCCCAATGACCTGGTCTTTACACTTGTCTTTTAAATTCTGACGTTTCACAATGATTGAGCGGTCGCGACCCAGATCCATGTACAAGGTATCTTTTACAGTGTTCGGATCAATGGCCGTTAAACCGATGTATGAATCATCAAAAAACAATTTAGCATTGGCAGGCAAGAGGTTTAAATCTTCCCAGTTTACCACCTTCCCCATCAAAAATGCATCTTTGTCGAGCTTTGGCACTGCGCTGTAGGTAAGCGTTACAGGTACTTCTACGTTGTTGATCACTACGTTGTGCGATTTATTATCTGAAGCAATAGAATATTTAGTTTTTATGACATACTCGGCTCTCATCAGATTATCGTTGATGGTAAAAACAGGTTCTGCCATTGTAGCTCCGGCATCATCCAAATCCTCGGTTTGGGCATTATCCTGCACAGAGAGTTTTTTAGTTTTCATCTCAGGTTTTGCCATATTGTAATTCTGAGTACTTGGCACTTTATACCCGTAGGCATTCTGATTTTGGAGGTATGAATTAGGATATCCATAAAACAAATTCCAGGTATTTAAAACAGGTTTGGTATTGCCCTGATTAGGATTACTGGTAGACAAAGTAAGGTTCACATCTTTCCAGTCGATGCCCGTATTCTGGTAAACCTGAGCGCGGTAAATCAACTGAATTTTTTCTTTGCCTGAAGTCGCCATAATATCATAACGCGGTAACCAGCCGGCAGATGCGACATAATATTTCAGGTTTAAGTTTCCTGTTACTGCTGCCTCTGCTTCAACAGAAACGATGATTTGATAAATAGCTTTATAAGCAGATGGATCGATGATATCTCCGGCACTTGAAGCCACTAACTGATAATGCTCTAATCTTTCATTGAGTTTAGTTTGCATCTTGTTGTAGCGATACAATTTTTTATCCAGGGCCAGTTTTTCTTCATCAATATTGTTCTGACGGGCACGCAAAAGATCAAGCGAAGATTTCAAGAGGGCGATAGAATCTTTAGCAAATTCGCCTCTCATTAATCGGTTATTAAACAGCAAATACTTTTCTTTATCAAGTGCTGCATTTTTATTATTGCAGTCGCGTATCAGAAAACTGATGTCATCCAGTGAGTCGCTGATACGGTCGATGATTACCTTGTACCGCACATAGTTATCGATGGTTTTCGGCGACTCAGGGTAGCGGACTGATTTACGCGTATCGATTACCATAGCACCTTTGAAATAGGCAGAAATAGAATTCTCATCCAGATCGGCAGCGACGCCTTCGATAACGATTTCGTTGGCTCCGGGTGCAAGTGTCAGCACCTCGTTGTAAGACAGTTCGGCACCATACAGGTATACCATCGCCTTATCAGGTTTTGGTTTGATGGTTTTAATGGTTTGTGCACCTAAAGAGGCGCTAAAAGCTAGACTTAGAATGGCAATATAAAGTTTCATAAAAAAATGATTTACCCTTCAATACCATCAAATGGGAAAAGGTAAACGACTTTTTTAAAAAAACTTATTTCAGTGTCACTGAATCCACTTGCGTAGAATCGCTACCGCTGATTACAGGCACGTCGCCATTGAGCAATTTGTGAGAGAAACTCACCGATGTCATATTTAAAGAACCTGCCACCATTTTATCATTAAAGATAGAGGCCTGGTCTTTGTCGTCGCGCAAACCGAGGGTATAAATCAAAGGAATATAGTGATCGGGCGTAGGAATAGACAACATGGCACCAGTCCCCAGTTTGGTATAATCTATTAACGCCGCATCATTTTTTGCAAGAATATGCTTTTTGAATGTTTCGTTCATTTCTATTGCCCAGTCGTATCCATAATTATCGGCATCCATTTTATCCCAGGCTACCATGCCCAGATTGTGCACCATATTGCCGCTGCCAATAATGAGTACCCCTTTTTTGCGGAGCTCTGCCAGTTCTTTAGCCAGCTCGTAGTGGTACTGCATCGACTGACCATAATCGATACTCATCTGAAATACCGGAATACTGGCATCAGGGTACATGTTTTTGACGATCGACCAGGTGCCGTGATCCAGCCCCCAGTCGTGGTTCATGCCTACTGTTGTTTTCTTCACCAGCTTAGCTGTTTCTCCGGCAAACAAAGGCGACCCTGGAGCAGGATACTGCACATCAAATAATGCTTTAGGGAATCCACCAAAATCGTGAATGGTTTGAGGTTTCTCCATCGCTGTTACATAGGTGCCTCGTGTTAACCAGTGAGCCGAAATGCACAATACTGCTTTCGGTGTGGTGATTTCTTTACCCAGCGCCGACCAGCGTCTGCTGAACTGATTGTCTTCTATAGCGTTCATGGGAGAACCATGTCCCACGAATAAAACTGGCATTGTAATATCCTGCTCATCGAGCGCTTCTCCTATACGGTTAAACGAACCTAATGTAATCATCCCTGTTGTTGCTGCTAAATATTTTAAGAATAGTTTGCGATCCATTGTCTGATGCAATTTATTACAAAACTACAACATAATATTCGTTGCAACAAATATTTTTAAATATTTAAATATCTGGCATAGTTTTTAACTATCGGTCAGAAACTAATATCAATATAATTTGCCTGAAAATTTTGTATTTTTGCCAAAAATAAATTTCACAATATGCCATATCCAGAAATGTTAGTATCACCGATGCGTGCTGAATTAACGAATGTCGGTTTTACAGAATTAAAGACTTCAGAGGAAGTTGAAAATACGATGTCTAATAACAAAGGTATTAGTTTAGTAGTGGTAAACTCAGTTTGCGGTTGTGCGGCCGGCGCAGCTCGTCCGGGTATTATCCGTTCATTGGCCAACGACAAGAAGCCAGACAATTTGTACACGGTGTTTGCCGGACAGGATGTTGATGCTGTAGCAAAAGCCAGAGAGTTTATGTTGCCATACCCACCATCTTCACCATCGGTAGCATTGTTTAAAGATGGACAGTTGGTGCATTTTGTTGAGCGTATGAACATTGAGGGACACACAGCAGAGCAGGTAGCTGATCAGTTAAGAAAAGCCTACGATCAGTTCTGTTAATTTTAAGATAAGAATTTCAGAGATCCCGGTTTAATGGTAGACCGGGATTTTTTTTAGACCAGTTCGACGAACTGAGAAACCAGTTGAGATGTTGGAATTTCATCTTTTATAGTTCCGATTTTTTTAAGCGAGTACATCACATTTTCAAGCATTTTTTCGCTGACCTGAAAATCGGTATTCCATTCGGTGCTATAGAACCAGGCATGAGCATCTTCGGGCAGAATATCAAAATGTTCGAGCACCATATCGATGCTATTGTCGGCCTTCATAAACTGCTTGGTGGCGAAATTGATAACCGCCAGGAGATCGACCACTTCTTTGCTGTGTTCTATGAGCAGTGAATTATTGGCAACTATCTGAAAGCACGACCAGGGGGTAACGAATTCGCCGATACGGCGGATA
>JBJTNS010000364.1:0-4348 GCA_046074245.1 Chitinophagaceae bacterium
AAAAGCTGTAAAGAAAATTAAACCAGATGTTCTGGTAGTCTATGCTCATCATTACAATGTTTGGCAGAATATTTTCCATAAACGTTTTTCAAGATACGCCCTTAAATTCAGTCAGTCTCCGGTTCTGGTAGTGGCTTAAAATTTAAAATATGGACATTCCTGCTCTCTCTACAACCAAACTGAAACCTCAAACAGATAATTTTTGTCTGCATTGTGGTTTGCCTTGCGATAGCCATAAAATTACTGAAAATGGAAATAATTTCTGTTGTTCAGGTTGCGCGGCTGTCTATCAACTGCTCAATGAAAATAATCTTTGCGATTATTACAATGATGGCAAAGGTTTAACTCCTGAGCCCACAGATAAAGGTGAATTCGATTATATCAATGAGGCTGGAACTGTCGAAAAATTTATCGCTTTCTCTCAGGGTGATGCGGTACAGTTTAAATTTATCATTCCGGGAATGCACTGCAATTCCTGTATTTTTTTATTAGAAAGACTTGAAAGATTTAATCAGGGAATTCTCTCTTCAAGGGTCGACTTTTTCAATAAAGAACTCCTTGTAACCGTCAAAAAACAGGCTGTTAAACTGTCAGAAATAATTGCACTTCTTTATCACCTGGGATATAAACCTGATTTAACACTGTCTAATGATGCCGGCGTAAAGAAACCTAAAATTTCCACCAGAGCTATCAAAATTGGTATCGCCGGATTTTGCTTTGGCAATATCATGATGCTCAGTTTTCCTGAGTATCTGGGCTTGTCACTAGATGCTGGTAGTCTGGTGCTCAAACGCTGGTTCGATTTTATCAGTCTTGGCCTCTCACTGCCTGTGCTCTTATACTGTGGTAGCGAGTTCTTCGAAAGCTCTTACAAAGCCATCAGACAAAGAACCCTGAATATCGATCTGCCTATCGCTCTGGCGGTAGTCGCTACTTTTGTTCGCAGTTTGTACGAGCTGTTTATTAACCATCAGTCTGGTTACTTTGATAGTATGACTGGTATAGTCTTTCTGCTTTTAACCGGCAGATATTTCCAGGACCTCACTTACCATTCTTTAACCTTTGATCGCGACTATAAATCGTATTTTCCTTTGTCTGCCCGTCAGATTATCGATGGTGTCGTGAAGGTGGTTAATATTCGACAACTAAAAACACATGATATAATCGAATTGCGCAATGGCGAACTTTTACCTGCCGATGCGTTGCTTATTTCTGAATATGCTACAGTCGACTATAGTTTCATTACCGGTGAATCTAAACCTGTGGCTTTAAAAAATGGAGAAAAGATTTATGCTGGAGCAAAAATAAGTGGCAATGCGGTTCGTATGGAGCTTATTTCTTCTACCGATAATAGTCGTTTAGTTAAACTATGGGCAGTAGAGAAAGACAAAGAAGAACTCGACAATTCGCTTACCGAAAAAATTAATTATTATTTTACACTAGGTCTGCTGGTGGTTGGTGCATTTGCTTTTATGTATCAGTATCAAGTAAACGGACTAACAGAAGCGTTTAAATCGCTGACCAGTGTACTGATAGTTGCTTGCCCATGTATATTACTTCTGGCAACAACATTCGCCAATGGACATTTGCTCAGAACACTCAAGAGCAGAGGGATGTTTGTGAAAAATAAAAATACTCTGAGTACGCTAGCTTCCTGTGATACAATCGTTTTTGATAAGACAGGAACTCTTACTGATAATAAGAATTTTGAAATCGATAACTTAACCAATTTAAATGCCGACGAACTTTTAAGCGTTGGGTTGCTCTGCCATCAGTCTGTTCACCCATACAGTGCAGCCATCAGCAAATTACTCTTTAAGTCGTCAGACAAACAGCTCTCTGCATACACAGATGTTGTAGGGAAGGGCTTACAGGGCAGAATAAGCGGTCAAACATTTAAAGTTGGTTCAGCGGCCTTTTTAAATGTTCAACAAGCTGAAAATTTAAAGCATGGTGTTTTACATGTTGAAGTCAATTCTGAATACAGAGGCTATTTTGTGCTTATCCATAAAATCAGACCTGAAACCAATACTATTACAGAGGTGTTAAAGAATGAGGGGTATGATTTATACCTGTCAAGTGGTGACAACGAGCTTAATAAAGATATCAATCCTTTGCCATTTACTAAAACCCTGATACATCAAACCCCGGAAGATAAAGTGGCTCTGGTACAAAAACTCAGGTCAGAAGGCAAAATTGTCTGCATGACAGGTGATGGTCTGAATGATGCTCCTGCTTTAAAAGAGGCTAATGTTGCAATTTCAGTTGCTGATAACGAGAATGCATTTTTTCCTGCCTGCGATGTGCTGGTTACTGCTCCAGCCTTATCTGGTTTTCCAAAACTTTTGAAATTTATTAAGGCTTCACGCTGGGTAATTATAATAAGCTTTGCTTTCTCTTTGGTTTATAATGTAATCGGCTTGTATTATGCGATTACAGCACAATTGTCGCCATTAACAGCGGCCATTCTTATGCCTAGTAGTTCGTTTACCATGCTTATTTTAACATGGGTGCTGACAGCGGTAATTGCACGCAATCAATTAGGAAAGTTAGAAGCTCAGGCTTAATTGACTGGTGTTGATTAATGAAGTAAATTCAGAAATTAAACTATTCAATTTTTTATCCTGAACATTCAATTTTAAGTTCCCTAACATGGATTTTTATCCCTGATTGAAGCTATATCTCCGTTCATTTTCAAATATTTACAAAAACTGACCATTGTCACCTTTTTTTACTGACTGCGGTCATAATGCACCGAACATACTTAAAATAATTTTGAAGCATGGAAATCATGATCATTTTAATCAGCGCAAGTCTGCTCTTAGCCCTGTTTTTCCTGTATATGTTTATCAAAGCTTCCCGCAAAGGACAGTTCAAAGACACATACACACCATCTGTTAGAATTCTCTTTGAAGACAACGACATTAAAAATTGACAACTTATCCAAAATAATATGAATAATAAAGAAACCTTTCATTATGACAACAAGATTGTAAAATGGTTTGCTTACGCAACCATGTTATGGGCTTTAGTAGGGATGCTGGTAGGATTACTGGTAGCCTTTCAATTAGTTTTTCCGGATTTAAATCTGGATCTGGCACAAACCACCTTTGGTCGTACGCGTCCGCTGCACACCAATGCCATTATCTTTGCCTTTGTTGGTAATGGTATTTTTATGGGTGTTTACTATTCGCTTCAGCGTTTGTGTAAAACCAGAATGTTTAACGACACTCTGAGTAAAATTCACTTCTGGGGCTGGCAGTTAATCATCGTTCTTGCGGCTCTTACTCTCCTGGCTGGTTTTACCACTGGTAAAGAATACGCTGAACTTGAATGGCCAATCGATATTTTGATTACCATTATCTGGGTAGTATTTGGCTGGAACATGTTTGGTACCATTCTTAAAAGAAGAGAACGTCACCTATATGTGGCGATCTGGTTCTACATCGCAACTTTTGTAACTGTTGCGGTATTGCACCTTGTAAACTCTTTTGAATTACCATACAGCTGGATTAAAAGTTATAGCTGGTATGCTGGTATGCAGGATGCTCTGGTTCAATGGTGGTACGGTCACAACGCTGTTGCGTTCTTCCTGACTACACCTTACCTGGGTTTAATGTATTACTTCCTGCCTAAAGCTGCTGACAGACCAGTATACTCATACAGATTGTCTATCATTCACTTCTGGGCTTTGATTTTCTTGTACATCTGGGCCGGACCGCACCACTTGCTTTATACCTCGCTTCCTGATTGGGCTCAATCTTTAGGTGTTGTATTCTCTGTGATGCTGATTGCTCCATCTTGGGGTGGTATGATCAATGGTCTCCTGACATTAAGAGGTGTATGGGACAAAGTGAGAGAAGATGTTGTACTTAAGTTTATGGTGGTAGCTGTTACTGCTTATGGTATGGCCACTTTCGAAGGTCCGATGCTGTCTTTCAAAAACGTTAATGCTATCGCTCACTTTACCGACTGGATCGTAGCGCACGTTCACGTTGGTGCTCTGGGATGGAATGGTTTCTTAACCTTCGGTATCCTGTATTTCTTAATTCCTAAACTGTTTAAAACTACTCTTTATAGCAAATCACTTGCTAATACACACTTCTGGTTAGGTACCCTTGGTATTCTTCTCTATGCAGTTCCAATGTACTGGGCTGGTTGGACACAAAGTTTAATGTGGAAAGAGTTTACCGATGACGGTACTTTAAAATACCAGTTCCTTGAAACTGTTGTTCACCTGAAACCATTCTACTTATTGCGTTCTATCGGTGGTACTCTGTATTTTGTAGGTGCTATCATCATGGTGTATAACCTGATTAAAACCATTAAATCTGGTGTTGCTGTTGAT
>JBJTNS010000365.1:0-4731 GCA_046074245.1 Chitinophagaceae bacterium
TACGTGAATACGCTGATCAAGGGGAAGAGATTGGTTAAATGCTCTCAATTCCTGATAAAAATGTAAATACTGATAGGCGGTATTGTTGTCTAAAAGACATAATAAGTTGAATCATCATTGATGTACCTGTCCAACAAATAACCACGCGCATATCCAAGCTCAATAACTAGATTTCGCACTCCCCTGGTTTTGTGCAGGTGTTTAATCATTTTTAATTCTATGAGATTATTCTCACTCCAGTAGTTATGGTTTTCGCCACCCAAAAAAACGCGAACTGATTTATCGACTGAATCAAGCTGATTAAGCTGTGCAATATTAATATCTGCAGAAACTATCGTGTCACCGATAAACAATTCCTGAGAAAAAGTTGAGTGGTTAATAATTACCGACAACAAAAGAAGAAGGGGAATACGCATGAGTTTTAACATACTGCACAAAGGTAGAGTTTTTTAAAGAATCATATATGTTCACAATATTTACAAATCAAAAAGATCAGATCAATTCTGCTAAATTGTATACATTCAGGAGCAATTCAATTATCAAAGTGAGGTATAAAAAAAATATTATGTTGAGATTAAATTTTACTATTAATTGAAAATCAATTTGATAATTAAAGAAAATTTATTTTATTTTTGCCTCATGCGCAAAAATATACTTTTCCTATTTATGTTCCTCTCTTTAAGTTTAAGCGTAATAGCACAAAAAACTAAAGCTAAAAGCGACGAACCCGACAACAAAAACATAGAAAAATATTTAAATGATGGCCGTAAAGGCAATTCAAGCAATCTGGTAAGACTGCGATTAGCACCGAGCCTTAGCGGGTATTATGGCGCTAGTTATGAACGCAAACTTTCTAATAGAATTGGCATTGAAGGTGGATTATACGGCAATTTTGGCTCAAAGGGATTCTGGGAAAAACTCAGAAGTCTGGATGACATAGAAATTGGAGACAAAGAGGATGTGTTCAAAGTCAAATCTGGCCTGGGTATTAGTTTATATCCTAAAGTTTACTATCACAGAAATAAATATCTGAATAATGGGTATTTCCTTGGTCTGAGATACACCATGAATAATTTTTCAGCCGAATCAGAATATTATTCTTCAGCTGTAACAACGACAAAACAAATCGTTAAGGCAACTTATACATCCTATGCGCTACTGACAGGTACACACACTCAGATAGCCTCTAATATTACATTAGGAACTGAATGGGGTTTCATTGTATATTTCGATAAATATAAGGATGTCAAATATTCAATGACAGACTGGAACACAGGTTTACCAATAGTTCGCACAGAGACTTTGCAAACTGGAAATGCTATTTTCTTTGCTGATCTTTCTCTAGGATTTTTATTTTAAAACTATAACAATGAAGAATTTTATTACCATATGCCTGGCTTTGATCATTTCGGTGAATGCATCAGCTCAGAAGAACAATCAGATAAAAGAAGTAAAAGGAACTGAATATAAACCTGCAGTTAACGACAGAACATATACATTTCCTCATGCTGTTAAAGTTGGCGATTACTATTACGTAATTGGCAAGAAATATGATTTAATGTTCAGAAATTTCCTGATTTATGGTGTACCATATCTGGTGAATTCAGATTTTAAAATCTATAAATTAGATGCTAAAATGAATGTTAAGTCAGTTGTTACCATCCCAGCTGAATTTTATGGAAAAAGTGTTACCTCACTAACCCTTAAACGCTTCGGGGATAACCTTTGTGCCCTGTTCTATTTCAATAACAGAAAACAACTGAAACAGTATTTATTTGCCCAGATGATTGATCTGAAATCCTTCAAAACAATGGGCAATCCATATAAAATTGCCGAATCAGGTATTACAAAAAAGGACAAACGTGTTTCAAGCCTGTACCAGGTGAGCATCACTGCCGATTATCAAAAAATGCTGATCACCTCCGACCGCACCAATGTTTGGCAAAGCCGTAAAGAGAGAAAAGCAGCAGCTTCTCAAAAGAATCACACCTTCTCGTATTGGTTAATCGACAAAGATTTTAAGTTACTCAATGTTGGAAAAAACGTCAAATTTGGAAAAGGCAATACGGAAGTAATTGGTCAGACCTTTGACAATCAGGGAAACATGTGTTTTCTGGGTTTTGAAGAAGCCACTAAAACCAAAGGCAAGAAAAAAATGTTCGGTGATATTGACAGTGATGAAGAATCCAATTCCTCTAAACTGGTAATGAAAATCATCAAACCTGACGGCGAAAGTTCTGATTTAACCTTTGCTAATGGCGAATATTTTTATTCTGCCACACTCAAACTCAACCCTAATACCGGAAATGTTGCAGTAATTGGTTTGTTAGGTAGCGGTCGCTACGGTGCCAAGGGCATATTTTCTCAGCAGGTAAATCTGGCAACAGCAGAAGTACTGGCAGAAAACAAACAGGAATTTGGCGTTGACCTGGTTAAACAGATAGCAGATCTTAAACCACCAGCAAGTAAAGAAAAGAAGGCTAATAAAGAAAAACCATCAAAAACCGGAAAATCAAAAACAAAGTCTTCTTCCAAAGCAGCCAAAGCTATTAAATTAGACTACATACATACATTTGTTAACCTTGGGGCTGTGCACTACAATGACAGCAACGAGTTAATTGTTGTTGGACAGAAGCATTACACCTATACCGTGACTTACACTACAACCAACTCAAAAGGACAAACAACCACAAGAACGGTGACATACTATGTGTATGGTGATATTCTTGCTTTCAAGCTGGATGCAGATGGTCAGATAGAAAACTTTGGATATGTATTCCATCATTACGAAACAACTGTTCCAATCAATAAAGACTATTCTTCGTTATACGCTAATGAAAAATTATATGTAATTACTAAAACCGGTGGAGGACAAGTAAAGCTTGATAACAAAGCCAGCGCAATCTCTGCTTTTAAAGAATCTGATACTTACAGAAAAAGAAAATACATGTTTGCAGATTTCGTTCAGGTAACTGACAATGAGCTGGTTCATGTACTGGCAAGTAAGCGCAAGGTCTTATTTTCGCTAATGTCTGTAAAGCTTGAGGAGTAATTTTTAGTCATTTTTAATTTAATTTTTTAATTTAAAGTCATTAGGTTATCTTTGCACCGCAAATAACAAATCTATTATTTGCATGGCAAAGTCCACTAAAAACCCCATTGATTTTAAGAACAAGATTGCAGGTGACAGCCTGACCTTTGATGATGTCCTTGTATTACCGCGTTATAGCGAAATCTTACCAAGGGATGTCGTTACAAAAACAAAACTGACCAGAAATATCAGTATTAACATTCCGATTATTTCTGCAGCAATGGATACTGTAACCGGTAGCAACATGGCGATTGCCATGGCAAGAGAAGGTGGAATCGGCATTATTCACAAGAATATGACCATTGCTCAGCAGGCTAAAGAAGTTGTGAAGGTAAAACGCAGCGAAAGCGGTATGATTCAGCACCCTATTACTCTCACAGGCGAAGCGACCTTAAGAGATGCCTTACGACTGATGAAAGAGAACCATATTGGAGGAATTCCGATTGTTGACTCAAAAGGCAGCTTAACTGGCATAATCACTAACAGAGATCTTCGTTTCGAGAAAGATACTGCTAAAAAAATCAAGGAGGTAATGACAAAAAAATCCTTGGTTACCAGCGAAATAGGCACTGATCTTGTAAAAGCAGAAGCTATTCTTCAGAAACATAAAATTGAAAAATTACCAATAGTTGATAAAAAAGGCATGCTGATGGGCCTGATCACCTATAAAGATATTCAGAAAGTTAAAAGTCACCCAAAAGCCTGCAAAGATAAATTCGGCAGATTGTTAGTTGGCGCGGCTGTTGGTATTACTTCTGATACCTTAGACAGAGTAAAAGCTCTGGTTGAAGCTGAAGTAGATGTTATTACTTTAGACACTGCTCACGGTCATTCTAAAGGGGTTGTGACTGAATTGAAGAAAATTAAAAAAGCGTTTCCAAAACTGGATGTAATAGTTGGTAATGTTGCAACAGGAGCTGCTGCTAAAGCACTGGTTGACGCTGGAGCGGATGCTGTAAAAGTTGGTGTTGGTCCGGGTAGTATCTGTACTACCAGAATCATTGCTGGTATTGGTGTTCCTCAGCTTTCTGCAGTTATGGATGCTGCTGCTGCCATTCAGGGCACAGGCGTACCAGTAATTGCTGATGGTGGTATCAGATATAGTGGCGACCTTGTTAAAGCAATCGTTGCAGGTGCAAGTTCAATTATGGCAGGTAGTCTTTTTGCAGGCACAGAGGAAAGTCCGGGTGAAACCAGTATCTACGAAGGCAGAATGGTTAAATCTTATCGTGGAATGGGTAGTATTGAAGCCATGAAAGAAGGTTCAAAAGACCGCTATTTCCAGGATGCAGAAGAAGAAATATCTAAATTAGTGCCTGAAGGTATTGTTGGTACAGTTCCGTTTAAAGGAAAAGTTGGAGAAGTCTTATATCAGTATGTTGGTGGCCTTAGAGCAGGTATGGGATATTGTGGTGCCGCTACAATTGATGCCCTTCAAACCGCTCAGTTCGTAAGAATCAGTAATGCTGGTATCAAAGAAAGTCATCCTCACGATATCAAAATCACCAAAGAAGCTCCAAACTACAGCAGATAATGCAGTAGTTTATAAATGTATGTTGTCTAAAGTACTCCAGTGTTATCAATGAATAAAAAAACAATCTTCCTTCTAGGAACCCTTATAGCAGTTATTGCAGTTTTCT
>JBJTNS010000366.1:0-9436 GCA_046074245.1 Chitinophagaceae bacterium
TTCTCAATGGATGGAGTTTAATCTTGTTGATGGTAGTATCAGGCACAGTTGAATTGATAGATTTTTTTTCTGAGGGATAATTGCAATTTAAAAATCCTAATGTCATTATCAATATGTAGATAGTCTGTTTCAGCATTGTAGTTCGAGATGAGTATTTGTGTTTTTGATAGAAGTTATTTTATTTCTCATAAAATTAATTTAAGTTTTTTCATTATATTTAAGTTTTTTCTCATCACTCAATCCCCTCACTAATCCGTTCACTTAATCGCTTACTATGTCCATTCCAGATATGATTGCCGTCGGTATAGAGAAACTGATCTCTGTAGGGCATAAGGTTGAGGTATTGAACCTGTTTTTTATTCGAACTTGCTTGTATTAGCTGGTCGAAATCAGGTGCCATGGTTTGTTCTATCTCATACATTTTTTGGTGCACTGGTAGGCGTACTAAAACTACTTTACCATCGGTTTTTAGATAGTCGATTAATTGCTCTAAAATGCCCAGTCGTTTATTGGATAAATACCCCTGAAGATATTCTTTCTTGCGTGTGTAGAAAGCGATTTTACTTGCTATGTAAGTTTTATCTGTATTGATGTCTGCAGAATCCATTGTTACCACATATCTGCCTCCTGAATTGACAAAATGTTTCGATTTAATGGCATATCCAAAAGCTTTTAGCAGTGGAACAAAATGGTAGATGTAGTGGTAATTGGGATCGCTGACAGGGGTTGTCAATAGCTTTTCAAATGATGGATTAATCATTTCTTCGGGTTGATTCTGATAGGTCCATAAGCCCCAGGGATCAACACTTATAATGTGTAAACGCCGACTGTCGTAGGTAGAAAGTGGGTGGTATTTTTTGATTAGTTTAAAGTAAGTAGAATCAAAAGGACTAAGTTTTACGGTAAACGAAAAATTATAAGTACTGTCACCGAAACACGAAGGCTCTATGGCTTGAGCAGCTCTGCTGGTCCCAATAATGATACCCCCGTGATGGTAATTGGTAAAACGTTTGTAAAACGGATCAATGTACGGTCCGTAATATTTAATAAGTATGAACAGTGCTGATACAGCAATGAGTATACTTAAAGTAGTAAATAGTGTGATATGCTTTATAAATTTACGCATGTTTAAAATTGAAAATAGATAAATACATCACTGGCTTCACCATTAAAAAGGCCAAATAATACAAGGATACTTAACAGAAGATAGGCAACATAGTTGACGATAGGATGTTTGAAATTGAACAGTCGATAGTTGTTGTTTTTCTTTAGAATTAGATCACCAGCAATTAGTGGAATCATGAATAAGAATGCGACGATATTATTTGGAAGTTTCAGTATCTGCTCTGGGTGTAAGAACAAATCGCTAAAGGTATGTGTGATATAATCAATGGCAGCAGGCACAGAATCGGCTCTGAAGAAGATCCAGGCCAGACTCACAAACGAAAATGTGAGCAAAATTTGAAAGTATCTGGAAGCTGCAGATGATTTGAAACTGCTTGTTTGAGAAGTGAACACTAAGGATGGCAAAAATGCCAAAGCATGAATGAGTCCCCAGACGATAAAATGCCACTGAGCACCATGCCAGAGTCCGCTGATTAAAAACACCAGTAAGGTATTTCTTACGGTTATTAACAGACCCATTCTTGAACCACCCAAAGGGATGTAGAGGTAATCTCTGAACCATGAAGTGAGAGAGATGTGCCATTTTTGCCAGAATTCTGAGATGTTTTTTGAGAAGTAAGGAAATTTAAAATTCTGAACTATGTTAAATCCCAGCAGTTTGGCCGTACCAGAGGCGATATCAGAATAACCGCTAAAATCGCAATAGATTTGAAAACTGAAAGCAATAATACCGATAAGTAAGGTATTGCCGCTGTAATCATTGTAATTAGCAAAGCAATCGTCGGCAAATGGAGCCAGTCCATCTGCCAGAATAACTTTTTTAAACAGACCCCAGAGAATCATTCTGCATCCGATAAGCGCATTGTGGTAATTGAATATTCGTTTACTTTGGATTTGAGGTATCAGATGTGTCGCTCTTTCAATCGGACCAGCCACTAAGAGCGGAAAGAAGCTCACGAATAAACTATAATCGACCAGGTTTCTGATTGGTAGGATCTTGCCTCTATAACTATCAAACACATAAGACATTCCATGAAAGGTGTAGAAAGAAATGCCTACAGGTAATACCAGTTCAAGTAGGTGAATATTGGCATGCCAACCGAGCTCTGTCAAAAGAATTTGCAATTCGGCAGCAAAGAAATTATAGTATTTAAAGATGGCGAAAATACTCAGGTTATTGATGACGCTGAGCCAAACAAACAGCAAGGCTTTTTTACGATTTTTTGTGTTTACGGCGAAGCCATAACCATAGTCGAGCAAGGTACTGAGTGCTAGTAAACCCAGAAATTTCCAGTTCCACCAGGCATAGAAAAAGTAGCTGGCAGCGAGTAGAAGTATATTTTGCCAGATAATTTCTTTCTTGCTGATACTCCAGTAAAGAAGAAACAACAGGGGGAGGAATACTAAATATTCGGGAGAATTAAATAGCAATTTTAGCTTGAGTTTTAAGGCTTATTCAGTTATAAAGTTTAAAACACCAAACCAAGTGTCAACCCTGCAGATTCAGAGAAACGAATAGCATTGGTAAAGAAAGCGCCACCCGGTTCAAGGACAATGAAATTAATTTGCTGTGTTTGGTAGTTTAAACTGATGTTATAACGCATTTTGTTTTTTCCTTTAATCTGCGCGCCCAAACTGGGGTTGAATAAAAAGCCTTCTCCTTCAAAACCCTTGTTAGGGTTAAATGAAAAGCCTGCGCTGAAACCGAGCATGGGGCTGACTTTCTGGTCGAGGAAACTATATTTAAAATCTGCGTAAAGAGGGATTAAGGTCATTTCAGATTCATTGAAATATTTAATTCCTGTGCCTAAACCAACAAACATTTGATTGCTGAGTTGATAGCCGTTTACAAAATTGAAATTGGTAACATCCAAACCGTATTTGCCAGATTTTAAACCATAGCCAAGTTCTACAATTCCCCGGTAACCTTTGGTGAAATATTCACTTTGGGGGTGTTCGAGTGCTTTTGTCAAAGGTAATGAATCATTTTTTGGAGGAATAGTACTAAGTATAACCTGTTCTTTTGCTATTTTTAAAATATCGCCAATATTGCAAACAAATATACTGCCATCAGAGGTCGTAATGGTGTAGGATACATTTGGTACAAATTCGGTAATCATGCCTTTGATTTTAGAGCCATTTTTTAAGTAAACTACGTCTTGCCAGGAGTTTTGAGCAGACAAACTGATGCAAAGGAACATCGTTATTGACACTATTAGAGATTTCATAGTTCAAATAAACATAAAAACCGACAATAAAAAAAAGGACCGCCAGTCATCGACCAGCAGTCCTTTCTGCAGCAATTATTCAAACTTCATCCAATTTTTAATCAAAGTTAAAGAGATGAGAGGTAATATTTTGCCAGGTATACAGAACTTTGACACAAAGGTGATAAAAGGTCAAGAAAATGTTTGAATTCTGACAAATAAAAATCACTTGAGGAAATTTATTATATTTTGGAGAACAAATTTTCAATTCGCTTGTTGATTAGTTAGATATGGCTACCAAAACTCCCAAAACAGTTAAAATTACAGAGGCTTTCCTACTCGATGCGTATGTAGATTATGTGCTGACAGAGCAGAAGCCACCAGTATCGGTGTATGCATTTGCTAAGCAATTAGATATTGCTGAGTCGGAGGTATACAAATTCTTCAGCAATTTTGAAGGCATGGACATAGTGCTGTGGCAAAATGCTGCCAATTCTACCATCAAAACTCTTAAGTCATCTGAAGAGTTCGAATCTTACAGCACGCGCGAGAAGATGCTGGGCTTGTTTTACACTTTGATTGAGCATCTCAACCAGCAAAGAAGTTACTTTATATACAGTCTTAAGGCTTCCAAGATTCCACTTAAAAATGCAGACGCCATGAAAGAAATTCTTCATGCCTTTTCAGTAGACATTATTCGCGAGGGCTTAGAGGGTAAAGAGATTGAAGACCGCAAACTTTTAAGTGATAAGTACCCTGATGCCGTTTGGCTAAACATATGTTTTGTTCTGGGGTATTGGATGAAAGATCATAGCAAGGGCTTTGAGAAAACAGATGCTGCAATCGAAAAATCTGTCACTCTGATGATGGAACTCATGGGCAAAAGTGCATTAGACAGCATGATTGACCTTGGAAAATTTCTGCTCAAAGACAGAGTAAAACCCTCATTTAAATTTTAATTTCTGTTGATTTCCTCATGAAAGAACAGATAAAAATTCCGACTTCAAAAATACAAAGAGCTGCCAGTTTTGCTGGTACAGGCGCCAAAATAGGCGGCAATTACTTGAAATATTACATCAAGAAAGCTGTCAATCCTGATCTTACTCGCGACGAACTTAACGAAGACAATGCTGAGGACGTTTATGAAACCCTTAGTAAACTAAAAGGCTCAGCCCTGAAAGTTGCACAGATGCTAAGTATGGATAAAAATATCCTGCCTACAGCTTATCAGAATAAGTTTCAGATGGCGCAATACAGTGCACCACCGCTAAGTTATCCTCTTGTATTAAAGACATTCCAAAAGGAATTGTCTAAGGCGCCTCTTGAAGTTTTCGATAGTTTTAGTAAATCTGCCATGAATGCCGCCAGTATAGGGCAGGTACATAAAGCCACTAAGGGCAATAAACACTATGCTGTGAAAGTTCAGTATCCTGGTATTGCCGACAGTGTTAGCAGTGATCTTAAGCTGGTAAAACCATTAGCGGTAAGGTTATTAAACCTCAAAGGAAGTGATATCGATAAATACTTTAAGGAAGTAGAAATAAAATTGCTGGAGGAGACTGATTACAATCTGGAGTTGAGGCGCTCTATTGAAATTTCTGAGGCCTGTAAATCACTAAAAGGAGTAAAATTTCCCAAATATTATCCTGAGTATAGCAGTGGCAGAATATTGACTATGGACTGGATGGAAGGTGTTCCATTAACCGTATTTTTAAACCAGTGTGAGGATCAGGCTGTAAGAAACAGTATCGGTCAGGCTATCTGGGATTTCTACATTTTTCAGATATTTGAACTGAGAAAAGTACATGCCGATCCGCATCCGGGTAATTTTATCATTGGTAGTGACCATCAGTTAGGAGTTATCGACTTTGGCTGTGTGAAAGAAATTGAACCTGAATTTCATGAAGCTTACTTCAAACTTTTGGATCAGGCGACTATTAATGATGATCAGGCTTTTACCAAGTCACTTTACCACTTGGATTTTCTATTGAAAGAAGATGATGATAAAACAGTGAAACTTTTGAAACGCAGTTTTGCTGAAATGTTAAGTCTATTGGGTAGTCCGTTTAATAGCGACGAATTTGATTTTAGTGATGAATCATATTTTCGAAAAATATACGAGCTTGGTGAGCAATTTTCAAGCGATCCTTCCTTGAAACATATCAATGGTGCCAGAGGTCCACAAGACGCTTTATACATTAACAGAACCTGTTTTGGCTTGTATAGCATTCTGAATCTGCTAAAGGCCAGAATTACAACAGAGGGTGTCAAACCCTACATGATGGGTCAGGGTTTCTCGATGGTATAATATGTCTCGTCTTTCAGCTGGAATACAGATTTGTTTAAGAGGTAGCTGGCAGGCAGTACCGGAATAAAATCGGCGCCCAGAAAGATATCTTTTCTATGTAATTCTTTGTTAATAGTAGAATCGTTTTTATAGATCCTGGCACTTACCTCAGGGATGCCCTTTACCTTAGATAACAATAATGTTTCATAAGGTAAAGCCCAAATTCCAAGCCATTCCTCGTGATTGACGGTACTATCCTGAATCAGCAATTTAGAATGCCCTTCTGCTTTCTGAGTGATCAGCTGGTCCATTAAATACAAGCGTTTCTGATACATATCTTTTACCTGAAAGATCCCGTTAAAAGACACTAAATAAATAACTGCAATTCCTGTGATTAGTGGCCAATGTATTTTAGTTTCCTGCAAGGTAATGAGAAAAGTTAATGGATATAGCGCCACAAAAATCCATGGTGTAAAGTTTTTTTCCATGAAAATTGTACCATCACCACGGTTAAAGAAAACGATGATTAATAACCAGAATCCTACCGAACACAAAACGTAATAAGTAAGTTGCATCCATAGTTTTTTTTGAGCCATCAGATAGATACACAAGATCATCAGGAGAACAGGGATCCAGTAGATTTTAAAAAAGCCACCCTGAAGTTTAAATTCGCCAGTAAAGAACTTAAAACTATAGATGTCTTTCAGGTTTGATAAAATGTGCCAGGTATTATTGAGTTGCGCATACAAATCATCTTCGTAGCCACTGCCAGAACTCAAAAACTTTTTTGTCAGCGCCAACACAGTCAGCGTCAGTCCAACCCATAAGGTCTGTTTTTTGACGATGGCATTTTGATTATTTCTGATGAAGTGAAAACCAAGAATGAAAGGCAATAGTATCATCGACATTGGGTGACTGTACAAAGCGATTAGGATACAAGTGACACTGATTAAAATATCCCAAAAAGCCCATTTCTGAGCTATTTGCCGGAAGTTAAGCCAAGCAGCCAACAGGCAAGTGGCAGAAATTGCCAGGGCGGTCTCGTTGACGCTTAAAAAGAAACATTCCCGATAACCTATGATTTGCATGATAAGTAGTAAGGCAGCCAGGAGTGGTTGTTTCATTCTAAACAGCATTAAGAAGGCAATGCCATGTAAGAGAATATGACAGACGGAATATACGCGTAAGGTGAGAGGGACTGAAGCTCCTATTTCAAACATACCCCAGGGGATAAGCTGATACAGAAACAGCGCATAGCGGTTATGTTCGGCGGCAGGATAACCATTATTGAAAAGATTAAAGGCGTAATAGGCGGAGTCGATGTATAAAACACGCTCTTTGTACCAATAAGCTGCCAACAGGCATAATAAAGTAAACAAAGCAATTCCGGTAAGGCGTATTGATTTCATCCGTCAGACAAATCTAGCGTAAATTTATAACAAATCCATAAGGCCAGTTCTCAGACTTCTTCTGGCTGATGGTGGAGTATTTTAACGACAACAGATTTCGAAGTTGGCGTATTGCTTTTTTTAGCGGTAGAATCAATAGGTATCAGTACATTGGCTTCCGGGAAATATGTAGCGATGCAGGTTTCCGGAATATTGTATTCAATTACCAGGAACTTTTTGGCTACTCTTTCTTTGTTGTCGTCATAGTTGTAAAGATCAACGATATCACCTTGTTTGAAGCCATGTTTGAGGCAATCATTTTTATTGATAAGCACGACACGACGTTCATTGAAGATGCCTCTGTAACGATCATCTAAGCCGTAAATGGTGGTATTAAACTGATCGTGACTGCGAATGGTCATCATTAAAAACTCGTCTGCCAGAAGTTTAATAGTTTCAACATCAGAAACCGTAAAGTTGGCTTTACCAGTGATGGTATGATACGAGTTATCTCTTGCGCCATTAGGGAGATAGAATCCGCCTTTTATTCTGACACGTTCGTTGTAATGGTGGAAACCCGGTATACAAGCCTCGATACTATCGCGAATATGATCGTAGTGTTGAAGGTATAGGTTCCAGTTAATAACACTGCGACTGCCAAGTGTTGCTTTCGCCATTTTGCAAACGATGACTGGTTCGCTGAGAAGTTTGTCTGAAACTGCTTTGATGCTACCGTGACTGGATTGAATAACGCCCATTGAATTCTCGGTGCTGACAAATTGTTCAACACCATTCAGCATATCAATATCGGTGCGACCGAGGCAAGGGAGTATCAGGGCAGTATCACCATGGATAAGGTGACTTCTGTTGAGTTTGGTAGAAACATGCACTGTAAGTTCGCAGTTCTGCAAAGCTTCGGCTGTATAAGCGGTATCAGGTGTTGCCGAGAGAAAATTACCACCCATAGCGATAAAGACTTTCGCCTTTTTTTCGTGCATGGCATGAATACATTCAACAGTATCATAACCATGTTCGTGTGGCGGTTTAAATTTAAAAATACGTTCGATATTGTCCAGAAAAGCCTTAGGTGGTTTTTCGTAAATACCCATCGTACGGTCGCCCTGAACATTGCTGTGACCTCTTACTGGGCATGTGCCGGCACCTGGTTTGCCGATACTGCCTTTCAGCAATAAAAGGTTAACAACATCCTGAATGGTTTCTACAGAATTCTTATGCTGGGTTAAGCCCATCGCCCAGCAAGCTATTATTTTTTTCTTAGTGGCTAAAATATCGGCAACTAAGTTGACTTCTTCATCTGATATACCGCAAATTTCGAGAAGTTCAGAATAGTCATATTTTTCAAGATTGGTTTTAAAGGCTTCAAATCCTGAAGTGTGATTATTTATGAAATCATGGTCAAGTACCTTTCCTGGATTTTGAGATTCCTTTTTGAAAAGTTTGATCATGATGGCTTTCAGCAGCGCCATATCACCATTGAGTTTAACCTGGAGATAGTGGTCGGTTAAATTTGTTCGGACCCCTATCATCCCTTTTATTTGTTGAGGGTTTGCAAAGCCCATCAAGCCTGTTTCCAAGAGAGGATTAACAGAGATAATGGTAGTGCCATTGGCTTTAGCTTTCTGTAAAGCCGACAGCATACGCGGATGGTTGGTGCCTGGATTCTGACCGAGTATGACGATGACATCGGTTTGGTAAAAATCTTCCAGTTTAACGCTTCCTTTACCAATGCCCAGACTTTCGTTAAGCGCTACACCACTTGATTCGTGGCACATATTAGAGCAGTCGGGCAAGTTATTAGTGCCAAATTCGCGAATAAATAACTGGTAAAGAAAAGCTGCTTCGTTACTGGTTCTGCCAGAGGTATAGAAAACAGCTTCGTTAGGATTCTTGAGTTTATTGAGATGTTGTCCTATAGTTTCAAAAGCTTCATCCCAGCTGATTTCTGAATAGTGAGTGTCACCTTTGCGGAGGACCATAGGCTGGGCGATCCTTCCTTTCTTACCAATCTCGTAATCGTTCAGGAGAGAAAGATCATAAACTGAATTATTTCTGAAAAATTCAGGCGTCAGACTTTTAGAAGTTGCTTCTTCGGCAATTGCTTTAGCGCCATTTTCACAGTATTCGGCTATAGAACTGCGTTCATCATCAGGATCAGGCCAGGCGCAGGAAGGACAATCTGTACCACCTTTCTGATTGAGTTTAGATAAAGCTTTTAAACCTCTTCCAACCCCCATTTCACTAAATACATGTTTCATGGCCATCAGAACCCCTGTTGGTCCAGCTGCAGTATCTTTAGGCAAGGTCAGCTTTAATCCGGTAAGGGTCTCCGGATTTTCTGCATGTTCGTGATGGGGTGTTTTAGTTTCCTGGTCCATTAGCAGGTTTTATTAGGGTTAGGATAATTATCC
>JBJTNS010000367.1:0-2591 GCA_046074245.1 Chitinophagaceae bacterium
CTGCTCGGCATCGACAGTCGCGGCGAATACGCTTACTTCGAATCCACCAAAGAAAGTCCAATAGAAAGACATATCTATAAAGTAAACCTCGACAATGGTGATATCAAAAAACTAACCTCTGAAGCCGGCACTCATACCGCTTCATTTAACCCTCAGTTCAATTATTTTATTGATCAGTTAAGCAGCATTACCGTCCCAAGAAAAATAACTTTAAAAGACAATAAAGGGGAGCAACTTCGACTCTTATTAAACGCAGCCAATCCGCTTGAAGCCTACAAACTGGGTGAAACCAGCATCATTCCTATTGTGAACGAAGGCAATGTATTGTATTGTCGAATGATTACACCTCCAGATTTCGACAAAACTAAGAAATACCCGGTAGTGGTTTATGTTTATGGCGGTCCGCACGTACAGCAGGTTAATAACACCTGGTTAGCCGGCAGTAATTTATGGATGCAGTTAATGGCTCAAAAAGGCTATATCGTTTTCACCCTCGACAACAGAGGATCAGCCAACCGTGGTCACGCTTTCGAAAGTGCCGTTCACCGCCAGTTGGGGAATCTGGAAATGAACGATCAGCTGGCAGGTATCAGTTATTTAAAAAACCTGTCTTACGTCGATTCTAACCGCATTGGCGTGCATGGCTGGAGCTTTGGTGGATTTATGACCACCTCGCTCATGAGCAGACAACCTGGTGTGTTTAAAGTGGGTGTGGCGGGCGGACCGGTCATTAACTGGGAGCTCTACGAAATCATGTACACTGAGCGTTATATGGACACACCACAAGAGAACCCTGAAGGCTATAAAGCTGCCAATCTTTTAAATTATGTCAACAATTTACAGGACAAACTTTTAATGATCCATGGCTGCGATGATGATGTGGTTTTATGGCAACACAGTTTGTTATACTGCAAAGCAGCAGTAGACATGAACAATACCTATCTAGATTACTTTGTTTACCCTGGCCACAAACACAATGTGCTAGGCAGAGACAGGGTGCATCTGATGCAAAAGATCACCGAATATATTATGGAGAACCTGTAAGGTTTACACTTCTTCTAAAAGTGTTCTAAAGGCCAGAACCTGCTCGCCATAGCGCTCGTAGGTTTTGGCCTTTAATGCTGGCGCAAATTCGTCGGCATACTGCTGGTAATCCTCTATACTGTGGCAGTAGTATTGAATGGCATAGTTCACCCCTTCGTTATCTTCGACGTTAGTAAGCAGTTTCAGCATTTTAAAACCAGTAAATTTTTCAGTCGCTATCACTTCCGGAATATGCACATGTTTCATCCAGTGCACCCAGTCTGTTTCTATGCTTTCCGGAATATTGCAGGTAACGTTATAAATAATCATAATAATGGTTTACAAAACAAGGTGTAAATTTTGATATTACAAACTAAAACCTCACTCTGTACTATTCATCCTTTAACTTCTTTCGTTTCGCGACAATTTTCGAACTTGCCGCATTATAATAACTAGCCAGTAAAGGCACGTCTAAAATCTCCTGAAGTTTTAGCAGTGTCTCTATGGTTAAATTCTCTTTGCCTGATACAATTTTACTCACCTGTTGCGGACTGACGCTCAACTCAACTGACAATCGACGTTGTGTCCAGCCTAACTCATCTAATTTTTCTAAAACCTTAAAGGCAATGTACTGCGACTCACGCAACAAAGCGCGGCGCCGAATGTCATTCACAGTCTTTTTTACTGTGGCACTCTTGCCACTAACAATTTCCAACAATCTTTTTTTACTCATAGTCATTCAATCAATTCATAAAACCCAATATCCGTTAAAATTCCTTCTTCCCGTAAATAAGCTTTGCACTTTTCCAATTTCAATAGTTCATGCCTGGTAAGAGGATGCTCCTGCATTTTCTGACTCATCTTAATAGCGCCACCCGTAATCACAAAACAATCTTCAATCCGAATAGCATATAACCTCAATTTATTGAACTTAATTTTCCCTTTATAAAACGCCAATGTCTTTGGGTACTTTTCATTTGCTTTTAATGGCTCAAAAAAATCCAAAATGCTTTTTCCTTTGGCAATACCCTCAATAACATCTTCAAGCATTTCAACATCTTTTAAGACCGAAAACACAAAATCTCTTTTTTCCTCAATATCATACAACCTGGCATAATCGTACAAATAATGAACATCCTTCCAAACAGACATCAAGCGATCGAGCTCATTCTTTCGCTCAAATTTAAAAGCATACAATACTTCAGCGAATATACAAACAATTTTCATAAAATCAACTTATAGGTTTATTTTTTTTAACACTAAATATGTCTGAAAAATCATGAAGGATTTTGACATATAATAACCCTACATCTCAAGTGACTGGTTATAAATAGAAAACATTACCGTGATTCTTTATTTGTAGTATATTTTCTTTCTGTGGTTTAAAACTAGGCACAATTCGGAGATTGGAAATACTTACAAGATAGAGATAAATGGACGAATTGATTATAGGTGACCGCTAAAAAAACAACTTAGACACGATGTTTGTTATGGCGGAACTAATGTATAAATGGCTAGAAAAACAACTTTATTACATTGTCATTGGGAAATGATTGTAACAACAAAGG
>JBJTNS010000368.1:0-5595 GCA_046074245.1 Chitinophagaceae bacterium
TCGCGCCACAACCTGAATACACCAATGCTTTCGGCTCTGTCAGCAGGGTGAGTATTGTCGGCGATGCTAGCCATAAATGTTGGATACACAAACGCAGTTCCTAGTCCGAGTAAGGCAGAAATAGCGATAAACTGCGAGAATTGCGTGGCAATAATCAGTAAAAACAGAGCAATTGCCTGGATCAGCATGCCCCAGAACAAGAGACTTTTTTTACAGACTACATCCGATAGTTTACCCGTTAAGATTTGAGTAATGCCCCATACGGCGGGATACACAGCGATGATGCTACCTGTTTCAGTTAAAGTAAAATGTTTCTGAAGTAGTAGAATTGGCAGGAGGCCCCACAACATGGCATCGTTGAGGTTGTTGATTAGTCCTGCCTGCGTTACAGCACTCAGGTTATGGTTTCTCCAGGTAGTTTCAGAAAAGATGTTTGAACTTCTTTCAAGTTTTGTGTGTTTTGAATCGAGAGCAACGAAATGCTCGGTATCTTTCACTAAGAATATTGAATTTAATAATCCGGCAATAGAGAGTGCGATGCCGATGATAAAAGGGTAGGGACGTAAGCCATAAGTCTGGGCCAAATAGCCGGTTAAAAATGCAATGAGAGCCAGAGCAAGATAGCCGGCAAATTCGTTGATGCCCATAGCAAAGCCACGGTCTTTTTCGCCGGCAATATCAATTTTCATCACCACTGTGGTACTCCAGGTGATACCTTGCTGAATGCCCAGAAGGATATTAGCAAAAATGATCCAGTTCCAGTCTTCGGCAAACATCAGAATAAAAGGAACAGGCAGGGCAAACAACCATCCAAAAACCAGCAGGTTTTTCTTGCCAAATTTCGCCGACCATTTACCAGTGAAATAATTGGTGACGGCTTTAACAGAGCCAAAAACAAGAATGAAAGAGAAGAGTGCAGTTTTAGCGGCAATATGAAATTCTGCTTCGGCGATTTGTGGAATAATGCTGCGCTCGAGACCAATCATACCACCAACAAAAGCATTGATAATAACCAGCACAGAAAACTGAAAGAGGTTGTTTTTAAGGCCGCTTACAGGAGTAGGAAATGCTGGTGAAATTGGTGGTTTCAAGGTATTGCTAATTGTTGCTACAAAGGTAGAAACAGCAAAAAGGAAAGCACTTTACATATGATAAGAAATTTAGTGGGAGCCTCGAATCCGACTAAGACTAACAGGTGTGATACCCAGGAAAGAGGCAATGTATTTTAGAGGAATTCTTTTTATGACATCAGGTGATTCTTTGATAAGCGCATTGTATCGTTCTTCGGCAGAATGAAATTGAATGCTTTCGATTCGGCAGATATTATCGATGAGAGCTTGTCGTATGATGGCATTAAAGACCTTCTCCAGCTCGGGAAAAGAATCGAAAAGCTGAAAGAATTTTGGCGCATTGATACTAACAACTTCTGAATCTTCCAGTACCTGAATTGCTTTTCTTGAAGGCTGACCATTGAACAGACTTTCGTAGCGGACGACGATGCTATTTTCAAAAGAAAATGATTCAGTAATATCGATATCATCTTTAAAATAGTAAATGCGAGCCACACCTTTTTTGAGGAAATAAATTGTTTTACAAGTGTGTCCTATTGGCTGAAGTTCAGCGTATTTTTTGAGAGGGATAACCTGAACAAGCTTACTGACTGCTTCGGCTGCCTCAGAGGAGACAGGCGACATAGAGTTGAAGTAGTCGATAAGCGCTTGCATGTGTTTAAAGATTAATCTGCATCATATTGGAGACTAACGGTAATAGAAGCGGTTTTATATTTAGCGTTGGTGTTAAACGTGCCACCCCACGAATAGTCTTCAGAAGAGTTTTGAGCAACGATCTGGAATACACCCATGGTAGCAGATTTTAATTTACCCAGACTAGCGTCTGCGTTTTCTGCGATTTTTTCAGCGCGAATATTGGCATCTTTCGTTGCTTCAGCGATCATTTCCACTTTCAGTTCAGCCAGTTGGGTGTAGTAGTATTCAGGACTTTCGGAGTAGAATTCAACACCCGAGTTAATGAGTTCGCTAACCTCTCTGGATATTTTTTCAATTTTATCGACATTTTTCGATTCCACTGTTACGCGTTGAGTGAGGTTATAGCCGGTGAAGTAGGAGGACGTCATGTTGCCATTATCGTCGTATGAGTTAGAGAAATCTTTATTGATATCGATAGAAGAGAACACCAGTTCTTTTTCTTTAACACCTTTAGAGATGAGGTATCTTTTGATTGTTTCGCGATCGCGGTCGAGTTCGGCATAGGCGTCTTTAAGGATCATATTTTTCTTAGAGAAGGAACCTGACCAAACGATAAGATCGGAGGTAAAATCTTTAGAGCCCAGACCGGTAACGCTGATGCTTTGTTGGGATTTATTGCGGTTCATAAAAGCGTTTCCCAGCAGGAAAGCAGCGATGATGACGGAGAGAGCGATGAGCGCGGTATTGAAATGTTGTTTCATGTCTATGCGAATATGGGGAGAAATTTTGGATTTTTTTAGCGAAAATTTGGATTTCTCCAACCTGGAAGGTTGACAACCTTCCAGGTTAAACGTTTTGTCGATTTTGGGGAGGAAGTGAGTGTTGGCGGGGGTAAAGCCGTTTACGAAAAAACACGACCTTCCAGGTTGACAACCTGGAAGGTCGGTTTTTACACCTTTTCGCCATAAATTTGCTGAAATCGATTTTAACAATGGCTCAATATATTTTTCACTCTTCAGATTCCCGTGGGGATGCTGATCATGGCTGGTTACACAGTCGGCATACTTTTAGTTTTGCCGGATATTACAATCCGGAGAGGGTACACTTTGGAATGCTGAGAGTGCTAAACGACGACTATGTAGCGGCGGGCATGGGCTTCGGCACTCACCCACACGATAACATGGAAATAATTTCAATCCCTCTGGAAGGCGATTTGGAACACAAGGATAGTATGGGGAATGTTACGGTAATCAGGAATGGGGATATTCAGGTGATGAGTGCAGGTACTGGAATCACTCATAGTGAATATAATCGAAATAAAGACCAGCCGGTTAAATTTCTTCAGATCTGGATTTTTCCAGATACCCGTAATGTTACTCCGCGTTATGGGCAAATTACCTTGAATCTGAGAGATAGAAACAATAAGCTTCAGCAGGTATTGTCGCCTTCTGCAGATGATGAAGGTGTATGGATTCATCAGCAGGCCTGGTTTCATATGGGCAAGTTCGATGCGCAGGTAAACACCACTTATTCTATGAAAAAAGCAGGCAATGGTGTTTATGCCTTTGTTTTGAGTGGCGAGTTTGAAATAGACGGAAAAAAGCTAGGGCATCGCGATGGCTTAGGGATATGGGAAACAGATTCAGTTGAAATAAAATCTTGTTCTTCAGGAGCAGAAATTTTGCTGATGGAAGTGCCGATGAGGTAAATTCCAACCTGGAAGGTTAACAACCTTCCAGGTTAAACGTTTTGTCGATTTTGGGTGGAAGTGAGTGTTGGTGGGGGTAAAGCCGTTTACGAAAAAACACGACCTTCCAGGTTGACAACCTGGAAGGTCGAAAATTTTCCTTATATGTGAATTTTCCTTAAATAATTAAAATGAGAAAATTTATTAATTTTTTATTATTCGCGACTTTTGTTTTTGTGCTTTTGCAGTCGTTTGAGTTTGATGGTGGCAGCAAAAGAAGAAGAGATGGTACTGAACCTGGTTACACAGGATCTCCCGGAGATTCTTTTAAAAATTGCACTGCCTGTCATGGTGGATTTACTGAGAATGTAGATGGCTGGATCGTTTCAAATATTCCATCAACTGGCTGGGTGCCCGGGCAGAGATATACCATTACTGCTACGAATACTAAAATGGGCGCCACTCGTTTTGGATTCGAGGTTTCACCTCAGGCTTATGACGGTACTTTGCTGGGTGAAATGATTATAACAGATACCGTTGCTACCAAGCTGGTGGGCGACAATAAGTATATAACCTATAAGGCTGCCGGAGTGGATGGTGTGGATAGTCGCAGCTGGTCGTTCGACTGGATTGCGCCAGACAGCAATATCAGTGAAGTAGGATTTTACGGAGCATTTAATTCAAATCCCGGACATAAAGACAATGACAAAACTTTTCTGAGTGTATTAAAGGTGTACCGTGCCGGACATAAATCCAATATCCATGTAAGTAAAATAGATTCCAGACTAAGAGTTTATCCGAATCCGGTGAATTCGGATCTGACAGTCTCTTTTGATCAGATTAAAGGATCGTTAACTTCCGTTGAGTTATACGACCTGAATGGCAGGCTTGTAAAAACTCTATTGTCAGAAACTTTTGTTCAAGAAGGTGTTTTTAATTCAGGATTTGACATAAGTGACATTTCAGCTGGTTGTTATATATTACATATTAACAGCAAATATTACAGGATGTATCAATCCGTCATCATTACTGGAAATTAGGAAGGGAATGGACTTTTAGAAAACTGACGCAAGTCATACTAGTTTAATTGCTTAAGTTGCATGTAATTAGGCTTTTAAGGTTTTTGAACTGATAAAAATTATACTAACAATACCAAGATTTATTTTATTTTTGCAGTTGTAAATACATAAATAACTAATGATCAACCCTGAGAAAATAGATTTAGCCTATATTATAGATGATGATTTCACCACTATTGAGTTAGTGAGAATGAATAATGACCGATTTGGATTTTGCGAGAGATTGGTGTCTTTTACAGATCCTGTTCTGGCCAATCACACATTAAATGATGCGATAGACAAGGGTATAGATGTACCACAGATGATATTGCTGGATATTAATATGCCGGTAATGGATGCCTGGGATTTTCTGGATAAGATGAATGATATTTTAATGGATACTGGTGTTTCTGTATTTATCCTTTCTTCTTCTATTAATCCTGAAGACATGGAAAAATCTAAGCAGTATTCTTCAGTTTTGAAGTACATTCTAAAACCATTGAGTTTAGATAAAATCGGAACAATACTTGGTTTAATTCAAAAGAGTGGCAGACTAAAGGAATAAAAAAAATAAACTTATAATAAAGCCGTTTTAAGACGGCTTTTTTTATGCTAGTTCAGGTCTTTCATCCGCATTCAGTATATAAGAATGCTGATTGACACCGGTAGGTGGGTAATATTCCATGTGAGTAAAACGGAATCCCAGTTTCTTTAATAAGTTGGCAGATGAAATGTTCTGAGGATGATGTCCTGCAAAAATGCTTTTGATATTTAAGGTGTTTATGGTGTATTCGATAATGGCCTCGCTTGCCTTATATCCAAAGCCCTTGTGCCAGTGTTCAGGTAAAATTTGTATGCTAAGTTCAAATATTCCTTCGAATAATTTATAGGGACGTAAGCCGCAGATGCCAATAAATTCATTGTTGTCAATTTTGAAAAATGGCCAGTATTGAACACCGAATTTTTTTAAAGTAGTCATTTCAGCGTTTAAGAGATTCTGGATATCTGAATCAGAGAGTTGCGTCTCTTCAAAAAGAGTATGTGTGACCTCAGGATTGCTCCAGAGTTTTTTTGCCAGAAGGAAATCACTTTCTAACCAGTTGCGAAAGCCTAGTTCGCTGGTTTCTAAGAAATAAGTCATTAT
>JBJTNS010000369.1:0-6033 GCA_046074245.1 Chitinophagaceae bacterium
TAAATATGCTTATGGCGAAGATTACCATACTGTAGTAAAGGATAAATGTTACTGGATGCTGGAACAATTGCGGTCACAGATTGGTGATATTGGAGGTCGAGTTTTTGTTGATTCTGCGCCTGTAATGGAGCGGGTTTGGGCTGAAAAAAGTGGTGTGGGATGGATAGGCAGACATGGATTACTCATTAACAAAACCCAGGGCTCTTACTTTTTTATCGCAGAACTTATAATTGACCTTGAATGCGAGCCCGATGGTCCGGTTAAAGATTATTGCGGAACCTGTACAAAATGTGTTGACGCCTGCCCAACAGAAGCCATATTGCCAGATAAGACATTAAATGCCTCTCATTGTATTTCTTATCTGACCATAGAATTAAAAACAGCCATAGACGAGAAGTTTTCGGGCAAAATGAATGACTGGATTTTTGGTTGTGATATCTGTCAGGATGTTTGTCCATGGAACAGATTTTCTAAACCCACAAACGAAATTCGCTTTGAACCGATTGAAGCTACCGGGTATTCGAAAGCAGATTGGGAACAGCTGGAGAAAGAGCAATTTGACAGGGTTTTTAAGAACAGTGCAATTCAAAGAACGGGATTTGAAGGTTTAAAAAGGAATATTAGCTTTCTGAAAAAAATTAGTACAAACTCGTAAGACCGTTACTTTAACTATGTTTCTGGCGTCCTAATTTTGGAGGATGGACGAATTTAAACGCATAAAAGACTGGGTTCTGGAGGAAAGGCCCAGAGAAAAAATGCAAAAACTTGGTAAATCGGCATTAACAAATTCTGAACTGCTGGCCATCTTAATTTCCACTGGTACAACTAAGAAATCGGCTATTGATATTGCCCGAGAAATATTAAATAAAACAAACAATGATTTAATGGAATTGTCTAAATGGAGTTTCTCGGATTTTTGCAGAATAGATGGAATAGGAGAAGCCAAAGCCATTACTATCATCGCTGCACTTGAGTTAGCCGGCCGGAGAAATAACAGCATCGTCAGACAAAGATCATCCATTACCTGCAGCAATGATGCCTATCAGATCATGAAGCACAGGCTGGAAGATTTGAATCATGAGGAGTTCTGGGTGCTGACTCTCAACCGTAAAAATGCCATAATCAATGAGTATAAAATTAGTGAAGGTGGAATTACAGCGACGGTGGTAGATCAGCGAAAAATATTTAAACTGGCCCTGGATGATAAAAGTACCGGAATAATTCTGTTTCACAACCATCCTTCAGGTAATATGAATCCTAGTGAGTCTGATAATCAACTTACTAGAAAGTTAAAGGAAGGAGGTAAATTATTGGATATATCGGTGCTAGACCACCTTATTATCGTACAGTCAGCCTATTTTAGTTATGCTGATGAGGGGCAACTGTAACATTTTTTGAATAATAGCGTTTAAAGCATTACCTTTGCAGATTCAATTAAGTAGTGAAGAGAATCATATTATATAGCTTATTAATCTTCGTTTTAGCTTCATGCTCAGAATATAGTCGTATCATTAAAAATGGTACCAACGACGAAAAATATGCCTTAGCATTGAAATTATATGACAAGAAGGACTATGTAAGATCTGTTGCATTGCTTGAAGATTTATTGGCTGTTTACAGAGGAAAAGAGAAGAGTGAAGAGATTTATCTGAAGTATGCCTATTGCTATTATGGTCTCGGTCAGTATGAACTAGCGGCATTCCATTTTAAGAATTTCACTGAGAATTATTATAACAGTAAATACATGGAAGAATGCAGCTACCGTTATGTTAGTTGTCTCTACATGAGTGCTTTGCCATATTATTTGGAGCAAACTAATACAACGAAAGCCATTTCTGAAATTCAGTTGTTTTTGAACCAGTATCCTGAATCGCAATACAAAGATTTCTGCAATAATCACCTGGATGAGTTAAGAAAGTCGCTTAAAACAAAAGCTTTTGAGGGAGGCATGTTATATTTCAAATTAGAAGATTATTTAGCCTCGATTGTTTGTTTTAAGAATGCAATCAAAGATTTCCCGGATATTGAGAACAAAGAAGAGATAGAATACATGATTGTTAAAGCATCGTATTTATATGCGAAAAACAGTGTAGACGAAAAGAAGGAAGAACGTTACGAAGCCGTATTCACAGAATACAAAGAATATATAAAATACAACAAAGCAGGTTCAGTGCATTTCGAAGATGTAGCCAACTACAATGAGAAAGCTAAAACTGAGCTGGCTAAACATAAAAAACTCAATAAAATTCAATAAAATGAAAGAACAGAAATTGTCTCCAAGCGCAGAAGCCAGAAATCTGAAGGATTTAGAAGCTATCAGTGGCAATCTTTATTTGTCGGCTGTAGTAATGGCTAAAAGAGCTAATCAGATTTCACAGCAGATGAAAGAAGAATTGAGCAGCAAATTGTCTGAGTTTGCATCAGATCACGACAATCTGGAGGAAGTACATGAAAACAGAGAGCAGATTGAAATCAGTGCCATGTACGAAAAAATGCCAAAACCAACTTTGGTAGCTACACAGGAGTTTTTAAACGGTAAAGTATATTTCCGTTTGCCTGATGAGTCTGAAGGGTAAACACATATTACTTGGGGTAACCGGTAGTATAGCTGCATATAAGTCGGCGTTTTTAACCAGGCTTCTTGTCAAAGAAGGAGCAGAGGTAAAAGTGATAATGACGGATGCAGGAAAATCTTTTATTGCTCCTGTTACCCTTGCAACCCTCAGTAAACACCCTGTTTTAAGTGAATTTTACAACCAGGCTGATGGCTCCTGGCATAATCATGTAGAGCTGGGTTTGTGGGCAGATGCTCTCATTATAGCTCCTGCCAGTGCCAATACCATTTCAAAATGTGCTAATGGTGCTTGCGATAATTTATTAAGTGCCGCTTATTTATCTGCAAGATGTCCGGTTTTCTTTGCTCCGGCGATGGATCTGGATATGTATCAACATCCGGCGGTTCAGAATAATTTACAGAAACTTATCTCATATGGCAATATTATTATTGATGCCGAGGAAGGTGAACTAGCCAGTGGATTAGAGGGTAAAGGAAGAATGGCAGAACCAGAGAACATTACTGAAATTTTACGATTACACTTTGCAAACTGACTATTTTAAAAGTAAAAAAATTGTCATAAGTGCGGGTCCAACATACGAGAAACTGGATCCTGTACGTTTCATTGGCAATTACTCTACTGGAAAAATGGGATATGCTCTTGCAAGTGAACTGGCTAATCTGGGTGCATTGGTGCATTTGGTAAGCGGACCAACAGCACTTAGTATTGAGCATCCAAATATCACCCTCTATCATGTTGAATCAGCTTTAGAAATGTATGAGATTTGTGTTCGGGAGTTTAAGGATGCTGATATAGCAATAATGTCAGCAGCTGTAGCAGATTACAGACCACAGCATTACAACGATGTGAAAATCAAAAAAAATGAAGAAGTGCTGACCATAAATCTGGTTAAAAATCCGGACATTCTTGCAACACTTGGACACCAAAAAACAAGTCATCAGTTAGTGATTGGTTTTGCCCTTGAAACTCATAATGAGCTCGAGAATGCCAGAAGTAAACTACATAGAAAAAACGCGGATGCCATCGTTCTGAACTCATTGAATGATGCAGGTGCCGGCTTTAAACATTCAACCAATAAAATTAGTATTATTCTCAGAAAAGGTCGTATTTTTGAATTCCCCTTAAAGGACAAAACGGCTGTAGCCAAAGATATCGTTACATGTATTTCAGAAAACTTCAATTAAAAATAAGGGTATTGCTTCTGGCGATGATTGCAGGCACTTATAGTGTCACTGCTCAGAATCAGGATGTAGAAGCAACAGTGACGGTTATTCACCCAAAAGTTCAGATTACCAATACTCAGATTTTCACTTCGCTTCAGCAATCAATTTCTCAGTTTGTCAACCAGCGTTTATGGTGTGCAGACAAAATCAGCACGATTGAGAAATTTAAAATGACATTTCTGATAGATGTTACAGCATACGAACTGAACTCCAATAATTTTTCAGCCACGGTTCAGGTGCAGGCAACGCGTCCGGTGTTTGGTAGCACCTATACCACTGTTATTTTCAATCAGCTGGATCTGGATTTTAATTTTACGTATCAGGAATTTCAGGCAATGGAATATCAGTTAAATGCAAATGTTTATAATCTGACAGGAATGCTGGCTTACTATGTCAATGTAGTACTGGGACTGAATTACGATAGTTATGCCTCAGAAGGAGGTACTCCTTATTTCCAGAAAGCCAGGGATATTGTTAATGCCAGTCAGAGTATAGACGGCTGGAGACCGAATGATGGTCAGAGTCTTAAAAACCGGTTTTACCTGATCGATAATCTGCTGAATGATCGCTATCTTCCAGTCAGGAAAGGGATTTATTCTTATCATTTAAATGGATTGGATGTGATGCATAAGGATGTTGTAAAAGGTCGTGATGAAGTTTTTAAAGCGCTGGAAAGTTTTGAAGAATTGACAAAAATATACCCTAATTCGATGTTGGTGAAGGTGTTTTTTAATGCCAAGTACAAAGAGTTAATAGAGATTTTTAAAGGAGCCAGTAGTGCCGAGCAGACAAAGGCTATAGAATTGCTCTCAAGGATGGATCCAGCCAACAAACTTTTCTACGATACCATTAAAACCTGATGCAGGTTTCTAATTTACTTTTCACAAAGTCTGCTGCCACAACACTTGAATCATGGTGTAAGGATAAGGGTTTTGAATCTGTATATTTTCTTTGCGATACCAATACCTATCAATTTTGTTATCCTTTTTTTAAAAATATTTCAGACAAGGTAATTGTCATTTCTTCAGGTGAAGCAAATAAGCAATTGAGGGTTATTGAAACAATCGTAGAGCACCTGGTGAGCTTTGGTGCTAAACAAAATCATTTGCTGGTGAATCTGGGGGGTGGTGTTGTAACAGATATAGGTGGATTTGCAGCTTCTATTTACAGAAGAGGGATGAAATTTATCAATGTTCCGACAACACTAATGGGGATGGCAGATGCGGCAATTGGAGGAAAGACTGGTGTTGACCATCAGCATTTAAAGAACTATATCGGTACCTTCTATCAACCAGAGATGGTTCTGATTTCGACAGAATTTTTAGCGACCCTGCCTTATGAAGAGTTTCATTCTGCCTGGGCTGAAGTAATAAAAACAGGAACTATTTTGGACTCTGGACTTTTTAAAATGATAGAAGAGGACGCACTGTTAGATGATATTCTTAAGAGATGTGCAGCATGTAAAAACCAGATAGTTCAAATGGATCTGTATGACAAATCTCAAAGGCAGCTTCTCAATTTTGGTCATACCATTGGGCATGCATACGAATCGTATTATCTTCAGATGGAGAAACCTGTTAAGCATGGGATAGCAGTTGCAAAGGGGATGCTGGCAGAACTCGAGATAGCCAGGTCTGGGGGCTATCTGAATGCAGAAGATTGCAATAGAATACAGTCGCTGATACAATCAAAGATGTCGGTAGAACCAATTACTTCAGGGGAATGGACTGATCTTAAAAAATTACTTTGGGCCGATAAGAAGAACACAGGAACTGATATTGTTTTTTCGTTGCCAACTGGTATTGGAAAAGGAAAATTCGGAATAAAAATGAAGGAAGAAGAAATAAAGATATAAAAATAGAAAGGTAATTTTAAAAATGTCTTTATTTTGCAGAATCAAATAATATGAGCAGCCAATCTCAACAACAAATGAATAAAAGAGACTTACTGGACAACAAGCGAAAAGAATCATTGCTTGGAGGAGGAGAAGAGCGTATTAAATCGCAACACTCAAAAGGGAAATTAACTGCACGAGAGAGAATACATTTTCTCATGGATGAAAATAGCTTTAATGAAGTTGGTGCATTTGTAACACACAGAAGCAATGATTTCGGTATGCAGAAACAAAAGTTTCTGGGAGATGGAGTCGTTACAGGATATGGTACCATCAATGGTCGTTTAGTCTATGTTTTTTCACAGGATTTTACGGTTTTTGGAGGCTCATTGAGTGAAAC
>JBJTNS010000370.1:0-2715 GCA_046074245.1 Chitinophagaceae bacterium
TGAATAGCTATTGGTGTCTATTAGACCTTTTGTGTTAATCAGAGTGCCATCACTTTTCCAGGCTTTATCAATATTTCCCTGGGTGTTAAAAAGAAAAAACGAATCGTTTCCTGCAAACAGAACCGGGCGTGAGGAACTATACTTTTGCGTTTCAAAGTCGCCGAACAAAACAGTGCCTTCTTCTGTTCCGTCAGTTTCGTATAATTCATTGCCTTCTTCATTGCTTCCTGAGGCTCCGAAATACAATTTGTTTTTAAGTGGTATCATTTTAGTTCTGTTAGAGATGATACTTCCTCTTTGTCCCGGTGAAATATCTTTTAATAACCTGGTCCCGGCCTCTGTGCCATCAGATATCCACAGTTCTGTGCCATGCAATTTGTCGGCTGCAAATATGTATAAAGTGCCATTGTGATAATTGAGCGAAATCTTGGAGCTTAATCCAGAATCTTTAAACGCATAAATTTTCTCAGTTCCAGCGACACTGCCATCGGTTCGCCACAGTGTATTCGAAGCCTTAGGGTCGCTGAAATAAAAATATTTTCCTGCCATAACGCCTTCGTTGTAATAGGCGCTGGGCAAACTTTGCTCGAATTTAAAAATCTTAAAAGTCCCATTTGCTGTGCCATCAGTCCGCCACAAAAAGTTTTCATTTGCTACCTGGCCGGCAAAATACATGATGGTATCATTGAAATAGAAAAAATCGCTGCCCACACTGCCAGCTTGTCCCGGATTAATGTCCTTGATGATTTTTGTGCCCGAATTAGTGCCGTCAGATATCCATGGTTCATACCCATATTGTGAATAACAAACGAAGATGAATCCATTCTTCAAACTACCTTTGAAACTTACAGGCATATGTCCAATACCTGGCGACATATCTTTCACCAGTCTCTGCCCCTGAAGTGGTATCAGCAGGAAAGTGAATAGTACAGAAAATAGTGTTTTCATTCGATATTAAGTTTAGTTGTTTGTCTGGTTTGATCGGATATCAAAGACAGTGTATACAAACCTGTTGGCAGTTGCTCCGGTATCAAACATTTTCCGTCTGTGCTGTGCCCCTCTAATACTAATTGTCCAAATGTGTTGTATAGTTGAAATGCACATTCGGTTTCGGATAAAGTAATGGTATGACCTGCTTTTACAGGATTGGGGTAAAGGCTGAATGTTTTGATTTTTGTGCTTGTAATGCCTGTGTTTTCAATATTGAGTTCATAGAGTTCGTTGCCAATTGCAAGGTCCATTGTACCGATATAAAACAATCTGCCATTCCACTCAAATAAATTTTCTGCTCCCGAATTGCCTGTTAGTAGTTCCAGATACACCAGGGTATTTTCATAAGTGCCATCTGTTATCCAGATATCATTTCCAAGCATGTTGTTAGCCGCTAAAAAATAACTTTTACTTCCTCGCTGATAAAACTTGTCGCTGATAAAACTGGAATTGCTGCCGGGATTAATGTCTTTCAGTATCTTTATGTTGTTGAAGTTTTTGTCGCATATATACGGCTCAGCACTGAATTCAGTGGTGTATAGATAGAGTAAATACCCATCTTTGAAAGGGGTTGCATTATAAACCCATGTGTAGTTTAAGCTGTCTTTACCTGTATCTAAAATTAGTTTGGTATTGCTCAATGTTCCATCACTTTTCCAGGCTTTGCCAAGATTGCCCTGGGTGTTAAAAAGGAAAAATGAATCATTGCTCTGGACGATTTGGGGACTGGAATGATAATATGGATTGGGCTCTATGTTAAAAAACAACTCAGTGCCTTCTTCAGTCCCATCTGTTACGTACAATTCGTCGCCAATTTCTTCGCTGCTCCTTGCGGCAAAAAATAAACGTCCCCCTGCTTCTGCCATTCTGGTGCGATTAAGTTGCACACTGCCAACTGCGCCAGGGTAGATGTCTTTGATCATTCTGGTGCCCTGTGTGGTGCCATCAGAGCGCCATAACTCCATCCCATATAACTTGTCGCCTGCAAAAAAGATCAGTTCACCTTTCCATTGATTAAGCGATATTCTGGCGTATGTGCCAGAGTCGTTGAACTGATAGACAAGTTGAGTGCCGGCAACACTTCCGTCGGTCGACCATAAGCTATTTTTGCCCCCGTGAGGATGATTGAAATAAAATTTGCCATTGCAAATTATGCCCTCATCATAGTATTTGACAGGTGGATTTGATTCAAAGTCGAACAATTTAATGGTGCCATTACTGGTACCATCGGTACGCCATAGTTTATACTTGCCATTCTCATAAGCGACGAAAAATATCATGGAATCATTCGAATAGTAATAATCTGTCATCATACTCCCGTTCGGTCCGTCTACTATATCCTTTAAGAGCTTTGTGCCGTTTGCTGTGCCATTCGATACCCATGGTTCAATGCCATATTCGTTGGTGTATACCGAAAATATAAACCCGTTTTTCGTATTCCCATAATAGGACATGAAAGTTCCTGCCGATCCTGGTGTTAACTCTTTTACCAGCCGCTGCCCGACAAGAACCTGACTGAATAATAATGCTGATAATAACAGATGGAGGGTTTTCATTGTATCAATAATAAGTTTTGAAGGTTTTGTTCTTTTGTCTGTATGACGATATAATAGATTCCTTTGCTTAATCCCTCTGGTATGGTGCATCTGCCCGCTTCGGCTTGCCCTGTCCAAACAAGTTTCCCTGTTTGGCTGTATAGTGCTACCTGAGAGGTTTCGACAGAAA
>JBJTNS010000371.1:0-3877 GCA_046074245.1 Chitinophagaceae bacterium
TTACTATGCTCTACCAAAAGCGATACAATAATAATAAAAGTGCCAGAGAAGTTTTAAAAGAGTTTTATAATGCCAAAAAGAATTGTTTCATTGTTTTCAGGTTGCGGAGGCCTTGATTTGGGGTTCAAAGGAGGTTTCCGTTTTGGAGACAATGAATATCCAAGACTAGATACGCATATAGTATTTGCGAACGACTTTGATCAGGACGCTCAGAGATGTTATAATGCGAACCCGCTCTTACATCAGCAAGATGAAGCAGATTGCATACTCGCAGACATTAGAACGATAGATGCTAATGACATCCCTGAATTTGACATTCTGTTGGCAGGCTTCCCATGCCAACCTTTTTCTAATGCGGGAAAGCGAAAAGGAGTACATGACAATAACGGAAGAGGAACTCTGTTTGAAGAATGTGAGCGCATTATCAGGGCACAAATTGAAAATGGGCACAGACCAGAAGGCTTTGTTTTTGAAAATGTACGTGGTATTCTTTCTTCAAAAATGCCAGATGGTGTGACAAGTGTACCTGATGAGATACGAAACAGAATGAATGCATTGGGGTATAATGTTTCAATGCGTTTAGTTTGTGCTGCAGATTATGGTGTTCCTCAAAAAAGATACCGCGTACTTATTGTTGGAGTCGATAACCAGTTAGGAATAGGTGATTTTGATTTTGATAGGATGCAAGATGTTGTAAGACAGTATGGTATCCCGTCTGAACATTTTGGACGCAAAGAAAAACTTCTACTTGGATACATTTTGCAGGGAGTTGACGTATTACCAGATAATGATGTTTGGGATTATAGTCCAGGAACTCAACATATGGTGGATTTAATAGGTGGGTGTACTCATGGTATAGAGGCATTGAGATTCTTCCATCAAGGGTACCGGGTGGAAGATTTGCCAGAAGCTTGTTTTGAGGGAAGATCTTGGAAAGATATTCCTTACGATCAATTATCCCCTCGTTTTCGTAACATAGCAGACAACCCTAAAAGATACCATGCTCCAAAATTCTTTAGAAGATTTGCCTTCGGAGAAATTAATGGCACTATCACGGCTTCAGCCCAACCGGACAAGTGTGGTATTACACATCCAATTTATAACAGAAGATTTTCAGTAAGAGAATGCGCTATAATCCAGTCTTTCCCAGACGACTATACATTTAATGCAATTCCCTTGCAATCTATATATAAGGTAATAGGCAATGCCGTTCCTCCAGTGATGGCATGGGTATTAGCAACAGCACTTTTAAATTTCTTACAAGACTGCTCGTGAGATATGTCATGTATTTCTCAGCAAAGGTCTTTGAAGGATTCCTTCTCAAAAGAAAATCCTTAAAGCCTTTGCGCTTGTCAAATGGTTCAAGGTTTATCAGATTCATAATTTCTAATTTGAGCAATTTTCAAGAACAATCTCTAATCGTGCATTCATACCTGCATTGTGCTCTCTTTTCCTTCGCAGAATACCTGCGCATCCTGCAGGCGAGATATAGAGTTTTTCGTCTGGCTCGGTATCAACAATATCTAACATATTTGTCAATACGAAGTCATAACAACTATTTGATGCATTCAAGAATTGACCTCCTATATTTGTAAAGTCATCAAACATATACAATGTGAAGTTATCATTTGCCAATTGAGGTCGAGGAAGTGCTATTTGCTGTATGTTATTGTTATTTGTCGCTTCTAAAAGTCTATTCATTATCCAACGAATAACAGGAACCGCCCAAGAGTTGCCTGTTGCTTGGTATCTATTTGTCAAACGTGGATTTGCGATAGCAGTATAATTGTCAGGGAAACCCATTAGTCGTTCACATTCGATTGGGGTTAATCTACGCAATCTACCATCTTGTGAAACGAACAACGAACCATTAAAAGCCGCTGCGTTTCCATTCCACTTTGTTCCATATGCAGCATACAAACAATCAGAATAGCAACGGAATACTTCCATGTCATGACCATTTACGTTTCTGCGCAATGGTCTGATAACCTCTTGATTTATTTCTGGTTCCGCTTCGCCAAATAAGTCCATGACAGCTTGTGGTTGTGGGTCTCTGAGTTTATATGGATCTTGGAAACGCCCACCCATTTCAAATAATACATTTTCTGGATGGAAGTCAACACCGCCACCAAGAACATACACTCTTTTACGTTGCTGTGGTACACCAAAATACTTTGCATCAAGAACTCGCCATGCTATATTTCTATTTGGACCATGAAGTACACCTGCAGATTTGAATTTACCAACTTGTACTGGCTCTTCAAGTCCTGCTAATCCAGCAAGGAAGCATCCAAATGCATTTGTCTTATCAGTCAATGCACCTTCAACATTTTCCCAAAAAAAAGTAGCTCGTCTTAAACCTTGTTCAGCACGTTTTGCATCTATGGCATCAATAATATCAATATATCTTAGTGTTAACTGTCCGCGTTCGTCGTTAACTCCGTTTCTCCATCCTGCCAATGAAAAAGCCTGACAAGGAGTTCCTCCAACCAATAAATCAGGCGCAGGTATCTCTCCTTCAGTAATTCTATTAGGGATATTTGTCATATCACCTAAATTTGGATGGTCGGGATATTGTGCAGCAAGAAAACGTGTAGGGTACTCCGCAATCTCAGATAGCCATAACGCATTAACCCCCATTGGCTGGAGTGTATAACTCGCAGCTTCGATACCAGAGCATACACTTCCAAAATTATGTATTGGCATATTGTCTTTACTTCTACTTAAATATGTTTGTTAATCATCTTTCGCCACAGTTCAATATCATACCATGGGCATCCTATGCATCCCTTCTCGGCTGCTTTTCCAACCTTTGGGATATTTGGATCCCAATTTTCGTCACCTTCATAGAAGTATTTAATGCCATATATTGTGCCTCTTATACCTTCTTGAAAGCATCTACGACATATTTCGCGTTTCTGCTGATTGCGTTGATTATCTAACAGTTGAAACTTTTGGATAATCTCTGCATCGGTCATATCCATAGAATTTTCAGCTTTGGTTTCTTCATCCCATCTTACTTCTGAAAACTTATGGTCAGGTATCAGAGCTTTCTTTGCTGTAACTCTTGCTTCAAAAGCATTTCTTTCTTCCCAAAAGAAAGCACTATTCTTACGGGCATTTTTATCAACTTCTTTTCTATAGTCACGCTTGCTTCCCTTCCGGAAAATCAAAATATATTCATGTTCAAGAGTAACATAAGCTCCGCAAGGCAACATACCACTACCCATAAATTTATTTAGTGCATTAGTTTCTTTTCTCCATAAGATACATGGCATTTCATTGAACCCTATGCTATTGCAATACTGGGCGATACGAGAATGGTTGTTATAAAGCTTGAAATTGCCATTAATTGTCCTTGTTGCATCACCTATATTAATACACAGGAATCCACCTTCCGTAAGAACTCTAAAGCATTCTTTCCATACTTTATCCAGTTCTTGATGCATAAGTTCAAAAACTTCATTTGGTTGTAACGTCACCTCCTTACCCGATGGTAGAAATGTGGGACGACATTATGGGCAGACAGAATATTGCAATATCAAAAGCCCAAATAAAACAAAAGCCAAATGAAGTTTTTGAACTTATGCATCAAGAACTGGATAAAGTATGGAAAGAATGCTTTCGAGTTCTTGCAGAAGGTGGATTTCTGTGTATTAATATAGGTGATGCAACGAGGACGGTTAATGGTAATTTTAAACTATATGACAATCATTCTCGCATAGCCCAGTATTGCAATAGCATAGGGTTTAATGAAATGCCATGTGTCTTATGGAGAAAAGAAACTAATGCGCCAAATAAATTTATGGGTAGTGGTATGTTGCCTTGCGGAGCTTATGTTACTCTTGAACATGAATATATTTTGATTTTCCGGAAG
>JBJTNS010000372.1:0-9458 GCA_046074245.1 Chitinophagaceae bacterium
TTTATTCCTCATATTGCAAATTTGATGCTTTTCAAACAAAATAAGTCATGTTCGGCTTTGTTTTTTTTGAGATTATTTTTTCCGTTTTTAATTTTGAGATATGACTGTACACAAATGTATCCAATGCAAAAAAGTAATAACCGGCAGAAGTGATAAGAAATTCTGTGACGATGGTTGTCGTAACTCCTACCACAACAGGCGTTACGGAAGAAAAACTGTTAGTATTAAACAGGTGAATTCTATTCTCAGAAAGAATCGGAGAATCCTTCAGGTCTTTATTCCCGGTAACGACACCATTCATGTTCCAAAAAGATCGCTGGAAAGCAAAGGTTTCGACTTCAGGTTCTTTACCGGTATGGAGAAAAAAGGAAGAAAAACACTGATGTACTGCTATGATGTAGGCTATTCTCTGGCAGAAGATGGCTTGTGCGAAATGGTGCCAAACGCAGTAATCAAATAGACTTTAACCAGTTTCCCAGTATCTCTATTCCGAAGTCTGTTAATATGGCCTCAGGGTGATATTGTATGCCTGTTGAAGGATCGACCTCATGCACAAAACTCATACATTCTCCCTCTTCTGTTCTGGCCGTTGTTACCAGACTCTGAGCATTCTTATTATCTATGATTAAACTGTGATATCGACATACAGATAATGGATTCACAATGCCTTCATATATCCCCTTCTCATCATGTCTGATGCTGCTTACCTTGCCATGCATTGGCCTGAGCGCCAGCTTGAGCTCTGCTCCGTAATACTGCCCCAGTGCCTGATGGCCCAGACAAACTCCTAAGACAGGATATTTTCCACAAATCAGGGGAAGCAATGACATCAGATTTCCGGATTCAGATGGGGTGTTCGGTCCGGGAGAAATTACTACTTTATCAAAACTGAAATCTTTTAAGGTCTCTGAAGTAATATGGTCATTCTTTACCAGAAGTACGTCTTCGCCTAAGCGAATAAAATAATCTCTTAAATTATAAGTAAATGAATCGTAATTATCAATCAGCAAGAGCATGTCCTGTTTCCCTGAAAAACAATTCTAATATGCTCTGGCGCTGTTCTTCTCCATAAAGTAGATGAACGCTCTGTTGGTGATTTTAACGCCTCCAGGAGTCGGAAAATCGCCTGTAAAATACCAGTCACCAGTGTGATCCGGACAAGCAATATGTAAATCATCTACCGTCTGGAAAATGATTTCTACTTCCGGCTCAAAATTCTCAGGAGTTACTATCTCGGCAACTTTATCTGAAATTTCTTTCTGCGTGAAAAGCTTGTACAACGCAATCACATGGTTCTGCATTTCCTCAACTGGCTTTTGCATCTCTGCCTTGCATAATGCATATGTTTCGTCGAGTTTGTGCATCATACCTCTGTCTTTTAATAGTTCGAGCAATGCTCTAAATGCCACAAAATCTTTTAATCTGCTCATGTCAATACCATAGCAATCCGGAAACAAAATCTGCGGAGCACTTGATACAACAATGATTTTCTTCGGTTTTAATCGGCCAAGAATTTTGAGAATACTGGTCTTAAGTGTAGTACCTCTTACAATTGAATCATCAATGATTACCAGTGTGTCTTTGTTAGGTTCAATGATGCCATACGTAACGTCGTATGCATGCCCTACTATGTCTTCTCTGTCGTTGTCATTGGTAATAAAGGTGCGCATTTTAGCGTCTTTTACCAGTATTTTCTCACGACGGATACGATACGTTAAAATCTCCTGAATTCTTTCCTGTGTAAGCGTGTCCTTCTCTTTCATGAGCACCTCTGAACGGTGTATTTTCAACCAGTCGTTGATGCCATCAATCATTCCGTAGAATGAAGTTGCCGCCGTATTCGGTATATATGCAAATACTGCATTCTCTATATTGTAGTTCAGAGATTCAAGAACTTTAGGTGCTAGTAATTTACCCAGCATTTTGCGCTCTGCATAAATGCCTGCATCGTTACCTCTCGAAAAGTAGATTCTTTCGAAAGAACATGATTTCTGAGGTTTCTGCTCCAGTATCCTTGTCTCTGCATACGAACCATCTTTCTGTATAATCATCGCACAACCAGGCGTAATTTCTTTGATTTCCTGATAGGGTACATTAAAGGCTGTTGCTATAGCCGCTCTCTCACTGGCTACCACCAGTAATTCTTTGTTGGCATACCAGAAAGATGGACGAATACCATTTGGATCACGCATCACAAATGATGCACCGTGTCCAATCATTCCTACCATGTTATAGCCGCCATCTGTGCGTTTGAAAGCATTCTTTAAAATACTCTCTACATTCAGATGCTCTTTAATTTTCTGAGTGATTTCGAAATTAGAATACCCTTCTTTTTTAAATTGTCTGAAAAGTCTCTCGTTTTCTTCATCTAAAAAATGACCAATCTTCTCGAGCATGGTCACGTTATCGCTAATCTCCTTTGGCTGCTGCCCCAGCTCTATCAGCTGCGAAAACAACTCATCTACATTCGTTAAGTTATAATTCCCTGCTAATACCAGGTTTCTGCACATCCAGTTGTTCTGACGAAGAAACGGATGTAAGTTTTCTAAACTATTGCCGCCATGGGTGCCATATCTGAGGTGACCTAATAACAATTCTCCTGCATATGGAAAATGTTCTTTCAAATACAATGCATTGTTCAGATTCTCGGGATCCAGCTCGCTCAGTGCCTGATTCACATCGTCGAAAATATCTGCTACCGGATTTTTTGAATTGGAACGCTTTCTGGCAATATAGCGTTGACCGAATTGAGGATCTAATTTAATTACCCCGATACCTGCACCATCCTGTCCCCGGTTGATCTGCTTGGCCATTAAAAGCTGCAGTTTTTTCAGTCCGTAAAAAGGCGTACCATATTTTTCAGTAAAATATTCAAGGGGTTTCAGAAGCCTTATAAATGCTACTCCGCATTCGTGTTTTATGGCGTCACTCATTGTTTGAAATTGACTGCAAAGATAATGATTTAGATAGATTTTTCCTATAGGAATTGACTATCTGATTATCACCGCACCAACCTGTAGTGGTATCCCTGCTTTATAAAAAACAAAGAATCCCGGGGTACTAAGCCGGGATTCTTCGTTTTTTGTTGATGTGGGGACAAATATGACGCTTTCACGCCGTGTTCGGATTACCCGGAACTTTCTTAGTACAAAAGTAGTTTGAATTACACCCGCTGCCTATGAGAATGGTCAGGATTTACAATGACCATTGTCAGTTCATTACTTGACAATCACGACAACTTCTTTGCTCATAGCAGGACCATAAGACTGGTGCATGCCGTTGGCAAATTGTAGTCGTAGTTTATGCGTACCCTTGGTTAACATGGGATATTTTGCAGTGGTTAGAGTGTCTTTTAACTGTCCCTTGCCAAAATGATAATACCCTTTTGCCTCACTGCCCATTGGTACCATATCTCCTGCTGTAACTGCTCCCTGATCAATCAGCAAATGATGATGGCCTTTACCAGCTGCTGCCATCTGTGCTGGCTCTACTTCCATTCCTTTTACCCCAAACTCGATAACAAATGGCAAACTGATTTCCTGACCATCCGCCAGATTAGGAAAAAACACTTCCTGCCCTTCACTAACTTTTAGCAAATCTGATGATGCCATCTGATGCTCTGAATGCTCGCTTGTGCCCGATGCTGATGTGTCTGTAACTGTATCCGAATTTCCTGCTGTGGATGCTGGATTGCTGCAAGCTGCGAAAGTTATTGCCGTTAGAAGTATAAATGTATTTTTCATAAGGTGTAGATTAAAACACAAAGTTCGTTCTTTCAAACTTATTTTCCACTTACTATTTGCAGAATAGATTATTAATTCTGCTCTGAAAGCAACTGATTCACCAGAGCTGGTAATGCTTTAGCAGCAGTATCTTTAATTACCCTTAAACCTGGCATCTTTAATTCGGAATGCCTGTTGGGATCAATTAAAAATTTCCGGCAATCTGGCCTTGTAAAATCTATTAATCCTGCCGCCGGATACACCTCTAATGATGTGCCCACAATAATAAAAATATCGGCTTCTCTGGTAAGTTTAATGGCTTCATCCATCATTGGTACTGCCTCTCCAAACCAAACAATATGCGGACGTAACAAGGTGCCCTTCGGACAAATAGCGCCGAATGGCAATCGCTCATAGCCAACTTCATATACATCGCTTTCGTATTCAGTACTGCGCATTTTTGTGAGCTCGCCATGCAAATGCAGCACCAACTTACTGCCCGCTCGCTCGTGCAAATCATCAACATTCTGTGTAATAATTATAGTGCGAAAAGATGCTTCAAGATGCTTCAGGGCAATGTGACCAGCATTGGGTTCTACTTCTGCTAACTGTACTCTTCGCTGATTGTAGAATTCGCTTACCAGTTCAGGATTCTTATGCCAGCCTTCAATACTGGCCACCGACATAATATCATGGTTTTCCCATAAGCCATTGCTATCTCTGAAAGTTTTAATACCACTCTCGGCACTCATACCGGCGCCACTTAGAATTACAACTGTAGGCATATCAGTTAACGGGCAAATACCTCAGTAAAAGTACGACATTTCTGAATAAAATGCTTCTTTACAATACTGGTTCTTAATACCTGTTCAGAATAATACGCTTTATTACCATTCACAACCTGTCGCTTAGATTTCCAGTACTTCAGTCTTAATATAAAATGCCTGTGTGCGGCTGCTATGGCTTTAAAATCGCCTGTCTTACCCTGAAACAAGAAACGATATGCTGCCACATGATCAAGCACCAGTCGCATACAAATTACCCAGAATACCTTGCCTTTAGGCAGGTTCTTCAATAATAAAATTAACCCGTTTCTGAAATTGTAATAGGTTTTACGGGGATTAGATTTTTGCAATGTACCTCCGCCCACATGATACACCTTACTAGCTGGACAAACCCATACCTGGTGACCTGCATTCTGCAATCTCCAGCACAAATCTATCTCTTCCATATGTGCAAAAAAATCTTCATCCAGACCGCCAATCCTGTGATACACATCTGCCTTAATTAATAGCGCTGCACCACTTGCCCAGAACACCTGCTGATTGTCGTTATACTGACCCTGATCGGTTTCTAAACTATCAAAAATCCGCCCTCTGCAAAACGGAAACCCATAGAGATCGATAAACCCTCCGGACGCACCGGCATATTCAAATTCAGTGCGCTTGTGCTCCGCCAGCAATTTTGGCTGAACTGCAGCTATCGCTGGATTCGACTCTATTAATTCCATCATGGGTATTAACCATTGATGGTGAACCTCAACATCACTGTTTAATAACACATAATAATCAGATTCTATCTGTTTTAAAGCTCTGTTATAACCTCCCGTAAAACCATAGTTTTGATCGAGTATTATCAGTCTGATATCAGGGTAATTCTGCTTTAAGAATTCTACAGAATCATCTGTCGATGCATTGTCTGCAACTACAATCTCCAGATTGTGATATTCAGAAGCAATGACAGAAGGCAGGAAACGCTCTAAAAATCTTCTGGTATTGTAATTTAGAATGACAACAGATACTTTGTTTCCCATATTAGTTGTCGGTACCTGCAGTATTTTCAGCCTGAATTTCAAATGGAACAAAAACAAATTGAGCTCCATGCTCTGTTACCAGAAATATGCAGCATTGCTTTTCCGGATCTTTATAAGCAGATTTAAATTTTTCAACGTTTTTAGGGAGCACAATCTGCTTCTCAACCAGCTCTTCGAGTGTTGTGGCCTGAATGGTAAAATTAGTGCCAAGTTCTTCTTTATCCAGAATTACTTCTCCGAGTTTCACCTCCGCCTGGTGTGCAATGAAAACAGGATACTTGCTGAACCCCTCACTGATAATATCCTGACTCACTTCTTTAATCGATTCTTTAAAGAAATTCAGGTCAAGCCTCAGCGTATTCAAATAGCTCTTAAGCATGTCTTCTGTCATCATAAGGCTGCAAATTTACGACATTCCATCCTCTTCATCAACTCCACTACCGGGCAGTGTCTCAGAGATGTATACTTCTTTCTTTAAGTAAAACTTCACAAAGTTGCACCACTGACAACTGTCTTCGCCACAGCCCTTCTCAAACTCATGAGCCTTGATTTTTAGATAAGTGTCCTTTATTTGTTGTTTAACAATGGCCACATCCTCTGGCGAAATGCTGAATACTTCTTTATGAAAACTATCATGTTTATCTGGCTCAACAAAGTTCATTTCACCTCTCTGCATTTTCCAGCTCTTCTCGGTGAAATTATCTATCAGCAAATGATAAAACACCATCTGACGCCAGTAATCTCCGCCGTATGTTTCTTCATAATGCCCTTCCTTCGGATCTTCTTTAGGTGGCTTACATTTCTTAACTGCGTTTTCAAAATTACCAGTCTTAAAATCTATTACATAAGCGTTATTGCCATCAAATAAAATCTTATCCAGTTTACCTTTTATCGGCACACCACCAAGCTCTATGTGTGCAAGATTCTTTTCTATTACATACACCGATTCCTGCTCCCATTCGCTCTTGTATTTCTCGTAATATTTGGCAAGAATCTGCTTGCCGTGCTCTTTGTGTCGCTTATACCCCTGTTCTGTAAAACTATCGCGGTTCAGGTACATCGAATAATCAAAATACCCAATCATATCCTCGACACTTGGCATAAGCTTCTTTTCGCTGTAATTCTTGAACAATTCTTCCAGTGCTGCGTGTATGGCAGTACCAAAACTAGCACTTTCACTTTTCGCACTCGGTACTCTCAATACATGATTAAAGTAAAACGTCACCGGACACTTCAGATAGGTGTTTAGGTGCGTTGCCGACAAGGTGTATTTCTCTAAAAGAACATCCAGATAGTCGTGATCGAGTAACTCGAAATCCGGCGTGGCCTCATACTGATAATAATGCATTTCAAATTCCAGGATATCCTCGTCACTTACTATGCCTTGCTCTTCTTTCAATCCTGCCAGTTCTTCAAGTTCGGCAATAAACTGCAACTTGTTTACTTCTTTTTCTTTCAGATCTTTCTTGTAGTATGACATATACAAGCCTTTTTTAGCTCTTGTCATACCCACATACATCAGTCGTCTTACTTCTTCTATATCCGATTCCTCGGCTGCGCTGTTTAGTATTTTCCCCAGTCCGAAATCTCGGTTATTGCCCTTCTTTTTTATCCATTCAGAGTCTATAGACCGTATGATGAACACATGCTCAAACTCCAAACCCTTACTCCCATGCAAGGTCATTAAGTTTACACTGTCAGGTACATGTAATACCTGCATAGCTTCAATAGGAAGATCAGAACTTTGATACAATTCAACTATTTCAATAAATTCTTTCAATGTCAGATCTGGCTTTCTGGCTGCTTCCTCTTTTACGAAATCAAAGAATGTTCTGAGCATCTGCATCTGCCAGCGCTTTGCATCTGCCTGCATCACATACGATAACACACCTCCTTTGGCGATGAGACGCTCTATCAACTGTGGTACCGTAACATTGTTGGCTTCTTTGATCCAGTACTCCAGATCGCTTGCCAGACGCTTTATTTCCACCTTCGAACCGTGACCAGCCTGATTGGCAAATAAGTCTTGCTGACCGCCTGATTCTTCATTTAAGTAATCGCGCCACTTAGTGCCTCGCTTATTCTTTATTTCTACACTAATTTTAGCTAGATCCAGCGGAGCAATATCATAAAAATCGTAATTGAGAATTTCGAAAATATACTCCTCACCTGAATAAGGTCTCTGAAGTTCGGCATTGATATATTTCAGAATGGTCATCAGTTTCTTGACAAACAATTCTGTCAGTATATTTACTTTTCTCTTGGAGTTATATGGAATACCACTGGTGTTAAAATATTTGATAATATCTTCAACATGCTTGTGATTGCGATACAAAACTGCCATCTCTTTGTACGGAACGCCTTGCTGATGTAAGGCTTTAATGGCGTTGCCAACTGCGACAGACTCCTGTATAGGATTGGCATACGAGCGTATAACCGGTAATTCTGTTACCTTAGAAAACTCCGGATGCTTTGAAAATAAAACTTTATCTATCGTGGCAATTCTCTCTGTGTTGAGAGATATCAGCGCTCTTGAAGCATCAAGTATCGGCTGCGCTGAACGGTAATTATCCGTAAGAACAGTTGTCGATAAATGTTGTTCGTACTGCGTTCTGAACAAGTCGATGTTTTTGACATTTGCACCCTGAAAACGATAAATGCTCTGATCTTCGTCTCCAACAACAAATAAATTTGGAATATCCCAGTACTCTGCCAGAAAATTCACAAGTTCTAATTGCGAACCATTGGTGTCCTGAAACTCATCAACCAGAAAATACAAGTAACGCTCCTGATAATTCAACAGAAAATCTTTGTCTTCTTTAAAGGCTTTCAAGACCCATAAAATCATATCCGAGAAATCGTAAAGCCTGCGATCTGACATCTTCTTATTGAATACTTCAAACAAGTCAAGTGACGCTTTCAGACGATCAATCTTTAAACGTTCGTCTTTGTAATCTTTTTGCTTAATGTCTCCTTTCTTAAAGTTCTTCCCGTTCACTTTGTAGACAAAATCACCATTGTCTTCTTTGTCCTTAAAGTAACGTTCAGCTCTCTCTTTGATAACTTCTATCTCGAAATGTTCTTTCTTTAAAATATCAAACAAATTTTTAAGATCTGCAGCTTCAAAATAAATATCCCCTTTAAATCGCTTTAAGGGACTGTCATTCGGAAGTTCATCAATGATTTCTCTTAATATCTTCTCTGTATCCAGATCGCTGGCAGGCTGCAGATTTTTATATCCAAAATAGCTGCTGTTAAATTGTATGATTTCGTTACACAGTGAATGGAAGGTATGGATATTTACACGGTAGGCTACGGGACCAATAAACTGGATCAGTCTGTCGCGCATTGCCACTACACCAGCATCGGTATATGTCAGACATAAAATCTGCCCCGGATTGGTATCCGTTTCTTTTAAAATATTAGCAATACGGGCAGCCAGAATCTGGGTCTTTCCAGTACCCGGACCCGCCACTACCATTACCGGACCATCTATCTGGTCTACCGCTTCTTTCTGACGCTGATTTAATCGTGAATACAGCTCTTCGAACCCTGCTTTAGTCATTGTACAATTATAACGAAATTTACATTGAAAGTGCAGCCATTTTCTGTCGGTGAATATTTTATTTAGAGCATGGAATTAGGAATGAGCGTATAGCCGTCGGACCCACGGTCCACGGTAAAGGTCGGACCCCACGGTCCACGGTAAATAAGAGCGAGAATGAGAGCGGGAGCAAAGGTATAGCTGTCGGACCCACGGTCCACAGTAAAGGTCGGACCCACGGTTCCTGAGCTACGTCGAAGGACGGTCCACAGTAAACGAGAGCGAGAATGAGAATGAGAGCAAAGGTATAGCTGTCGGACCCACGGTCCACAGTAAAGGTCGGACCCACGGTCCACGGTAAAGGTCGGACCCATGGTTC
>JBJTNS010000373.1:0-5791 GCA_046074245.1 Chitinophagaceae bacterium
CAATACTGTATTTTGAAGCAATTCCGCTGATACTATCTATCTGGCGATAAATAGATTTGCGCTGAGCATCATCTTTTGTTTTGTTGTATTTCTCGTAAAGGGCATCAATCTGATCCAGGTATATTTTCTCTTGAGCATAATCCTGTGTACCAAATTTATCAGTACCCTTAAACAACATATGTTCGAGGTAATGAGCCAATCCGGTATTATCCGAAGGATCATTTTTGCTACCTGCTTTAGTCGCAACAAGGGTTTGAATTCTAGGTTGATCTTTATTAACCGAGAGTATCACGGTTAATCCATTAGGGAGTGTGTACCATCTGGACTTAGAAGGATCTCCGGAAACAGAAGTATAGGTATACTTCCCTGTAGTTGTGGCACCGAAGGTACCGTAATAAACCTGAGCTTGCAGAGAGCCTGTTAACAAGACCAATGCAAATAGCAAACGTTTCATCATATTGAATTTTAAAAAAGTAGGCTAAATTAACTGAAAAACTCAGAAACCCCTCAACTAATTAGACAAAAAAGCGAAAATCAGGATGAATCAGAAGATAGTGAATCCTAATCTGAATCCGGTTCTGAATGTAAAATATGGTCCTGTCCAGTTAGTCTGAACAAATCTCTTATCACTAAACACTGTTTTATCCTTGTCAGCAAGTGTTTCCTGCGAGAAGGTATAGTTACCATAGGTTAGATCACGCAAGCCTGCCCCGAAACCATAGTAAACAGTACCAGACACATGCGATTTCCATGAGAAGCTTGTCCAGTTAAACGTAACCAAAGCCTCGTATCTCTGAATTACAGGACGAAGAATTAATGGTGAATTAATTCCGTTAATCGTTGCTTGGGCAACTTCTTCATCTGTCGTAAATTTTCCGTAGATAACATTAAGACCGACTCCAGCGCTGTTAACTGTTTTACTGTAAGAGCGATAATCATTTTTCACCACTATAAATGAATAACCATAATCTGCCCCTTTAATATTCTTCCATCCATCATTGAAACTAACATCGTTCTCTGTGATTTTTCCGGCAACAAAACGATTTTTAGCATTAAATCCAAAGAATGGATTGTATCTGAATTCATGCACTACTTTACCAGTTCTCAGAGCTGCTGACATAGGTAAATATTTAAAAATTCCTCCATTTCCACTGATATTTAGTCCGGCAAACGGATTACATTGCAGAGCGAGATTAACCGTTCTGGAGCTGCCATCACTGCTGTATTTTTTCTTGTTTTCTTTTTCTTTTTTGGTCTCTGCCTGTTTTTCCCTTTTCTCTGCTTTTGAATACTCCGACTGTGCTTTACTGCAATCAAATTCAGGTGACATAGCGTTGCAATACTTGATATAATCTGCCAACTGAGAGGTGCTCATTTCTGTATATTTACCATTAAGCAATTGCATCGCCTTTCTTAGATGCTCTTTATTCAGATCATCATTAAATGCAGCCTCTGCATATTTTAGCGCAAAGTTCATCCCTGTGCCGATTTTACCAGAGTATCCGTTGGCAGCAATTTTAACAGAATTATTATAGTCTTTGAGAGACAATGTCGCATCTAAAGCGCGGTTAAGATCAGATTCTGAACCTGGGGTTAAAGTTGAGAGAGTTCTCATAACTGTGCGCATGTATTCGATATTGAGATCTTTTTCTGCCTGACTCAGAAACTTATAATTTTCAACTGATTTTACATAATAGAGATACTGATTTGCAGGTTCGTTTTTGAAACTGTGATACACTGCCACAAGTGAATACAAAATACATTTGTTAATATTATCGATGTTAGATTCATTATTGACAATACATTCAATTCTTGGTTTTTCGAGATAAGCGATATAAGATTCTAACTTAGCCTTATCTGAATTTAAAGTATATAAATACATATAATCGACCCGCCAGAAATTCTTATAAAACAATTCATCTACCTTAGAAACATAAGTATTTAAATTATACTTACTGATATAATCAGGATACGGTCTGAGAAGATAGTAAGTATTAAAATACGGCATCAGTTCATAGGAATAATAGTTTAAAGTTTTGTTTTCAAAAAGAACGTTAAACATTTTTTCTACTGCACTTTTAACATAAGAGGTCATGATATACCTGTGGACATTATTCATGTCAGGATATTTCATTGTCATATACTCAAAAATACCCTGCAGCGAGTCGATTTTGTTATACATCATCGATTTGTTATAGTCGCCATAACGCATAAAGCTATCTGTTGCTTCTATTTTGTATAATCGATTGATAATTCCCCAGGCATACGTTCTGAGTTCGGTTTCAGATTTTGACTCCAGAAATGTTCTGTCATACATCAGAAGAAAATCAAAATCTGTAAGATATACTTCGCCTGATCTCTCGATTCCAATTAATCCGAAATTCTTCATGTAGTATGATTTTGTAGTTTTATTACCTTCAACATTTTCTACTACTAAAATTCGTTTTTCAGATCCAAATACTGTCATAGTCTTGTAATAGGAACTGGCTGAGACAGATTTGCCGGTTTCAGGATTGGTATAGGTCCAGTCGACGGTTTGGTAACTTTCGTTAGGCACTTTACAATAAATGGTAGATGTCACATCTTTATATTGCTCGTTGTTTACGTATTGCAGGAAAGTATATTCCCCATCCAGTAAATATTTACTGTGTCCATACATCGAAGCAGTATTAGAAGAGAAATTGATAAAATAGGCATAGTCTTCATCAGAAAACAGACCCTCGGTATGATGAATAAATTTATATCCAACAGTTCCATCCTGTTTGTACTGAGAAGCAAAAGTTCTGGTGAAGCCAGAAGAACTCAGATCCAGTTCCGTCAATTCTCCTTTCAGTGAATTGCTTTCAACTTTATAAAAATGGCGTTCCGCATTGCAGATTGGCACCATATAATCAAAAGCATTTTCCTGGGCGAAGACTGGAAAGGTCAGACAAATGGCCAATATCGATGTCAGTATTTTCATGGTCGAAAATTACTGCCATTTTTCTAAAAAAACATACCTCAAATGTATTAGTTTGACCTCAAGTATTTTAGCATTTTGAAATGAGGAATTCCTACCTCCTGAAATTCATCACCTATTAATTCATAGGCCATTTTTAAATAAAAGTTGACTGCAGTATTACGAGCATGCAATTCAATTAAACGACAATTCACAGAGCTGGCCCATTGTTCAGCAAACTGCACCATATATTGTCCTGCTCCCTTGCCCTGATAGGATTCCAGAACAGCCACCTGACGCATTTTAAGTATTTCAAAACTCCCATTAACTGCTTGTTTTAACAGCAATACGCCGAGCATATCCTTGCCATCGAATACTGCAAAATGAAATTGGTCAACTTCGTTTTCCAGTTCCTCTTTTGTAAAATTCAATCCGATAGGAAGTCGAAGTATCTGACGTCGGATTTCAATACTCTGCAGATGTTCATCAGAATTAAAATCAAGAAGTTTACAGGTTAGATTCATTATTATATTTTGAAGTTGATAATATTTTGTGCACTTTTGAATTTTCAAAATTACCAATTAGATCATGAAATTCATTGCATTAATCTTAAGTTTATTTCTTTTCGCAAGCACACAGGCTCAGGACACTTTAAGAAATAAAAAGAACGGCGGTTATTTATTTAAAGTTCTTGCAAACAGTGAAGCCACAACTGTTCAGAATCAGAACAGAACCAGTACTTGCTGGAGTTTTTCAAGTCTATCTTTTTTCGAAAGTGAGTTAATCAGAATGGGAAAAGGACAACATAACTTAAGTGAGATGTTTGTTGTAAGAAATGCATATATCGGAAAAGCAGACATGTATGTGCGCATGGGAGGTTTACATAATTTTGGCCCGGGTGGTGCTTTCCACGATTTACCATGGGTAATAAGAAGATATGGTGTCATGCCCGAATCTGCTTATAAAGGTCTGAATTATGGAACTGACAAACACAATCATGCAGAGCTGGATGCTGTATTGAAAGGCATTGTTGATGCCGTTAAGAGTAATCCTCAGGGCAAACTTACGACTTCATGGAAATCAGCATTTGCTGGCGCTGTAGATGCATATCTTGGTGTAGTTCCAAAAACATTTATATATGAGAACAAAGAATATACGCCTTTAAGTTTTTCAAAGCATTTAGGGTTAAATATGGATGATTATGTTTCACTAACTTCTTTTACCCACCAGCCTTATTACACGCAGTTTGCTTTAGAAGTACAAGACAACTGGGCGATGATGCAGAGTTATAATATTACTTTAGATGAGTTAGAAAATGTTGCAGTAACAGCTTTAACCAAAGGTTACACCTGGGCCTGGGCAGCGGATGTAAGTGAAAAAGGGTTTTCTTTTAAAAACGGCGTTGCCATTGTCCCGGTTCACGATTCTTTAATTACACAGACTGGCAAAGACAGTAAAGGATTTAATGACGCAGGAGCCAAAAGAACAGGTTCTGCATTTGATAAACCAATGGATGAAATAATCATAACTGACAGCATCAGACAAGCAGCATTTGATAATTATCAGACTACAGACGACCATGGCATGCATGCTACCGGATTGGTGGTCGATCAGAATGGAAAAAAATATTTCAAAATTAAAAATAGCTGGGGTACTGATAACGATTGTGGAGGATACTTATATTGTTCACCATCTTACTTCAGATACAAGACACTTAATATTTACATCCATAAAAATGCTTTGCCAAAAGATCTGGCTAAAAAACTGAATATAATTCAGAACAACTAGAGTGATGCTGTTATTAGCAGAGGCGCATGAATTGCCAGAGATTGCAGTAATAGCTGAACCAATCTGGCATGGCCATTATACATCTATTATTGGCAAAGAACAAGTAGAGTACATGTTAAAAAATATGTACTCTACAGATGCATTAATTAAGCAAAATAATGAAGGCCAGTTATTTTATTTCATCATAGAAAACGACAAAAAAGTTGGGTTTATAGCGATCAGTAAAAAATCGGACGGGCAGTGGTTTTTGCATAAATTTTATATTGGCATGGAACATCAAAACCTGCATATAGGGGGCAAGGTAATTGATGAAATGGCATCCTTAATCCGGTCGAAAGACAAGAGCGATAAGATTGAAATACGACTGACAGTAAACAGAAAAAACTACAAATCCATCAACTTTTATTTTAAGCATGACTTCAGGATTGAGATGGTTGAAGATTTTGATATAGGCCATGGATATTTCATGAATGATTTTATTATGATAAAAAACATAATAAACGTTTAGCACAAAAAATCTTAATTTTTAATAGTAAAATGTGTTGATATCTGCATAAAAAAATGCAGGATAGTAATTTGAAAAATTATTTTTTAGTCAACTAATTTGACTATTCTATAAAATCAATTTTGATAAGTTGTTAATACATTTTATTTAACAATATCAATAGTTTGCGAAACTTATCTAACTTTGAACCCTTAGACAAGATGACGAAAGAAACAAATTTAATTAAGAATGATCATTTATTTGTGTCCAATGCAGGACACAAAGGAAGAGGTGTGTTTACATCTAAACTTTTAAATAAAGGAGATCTTATTGAAATTTGTCCTGTGATTGAGGTGAGTTATAAAGATCACCAGAAAATGGTAGGACATATTTTAGAAAACTATACGTTTGTATGGAATACTAAAAAAAGAAGTGCAGCCATACTTTTGGGATTTGGATCTTTATATAATCACACAGTCAAACCGAATGCGGATTACATAAAGCGATTGAAAGATGGTGTTATGATTTTTAAAGCACTTAAAAAGATTAAACCAGGTGAAGAAATTACAATTGATTATGGT
>JBJTNS010000374.1:0-6073 GCA_046074245.1 Chitinophagaceae bacterium
ATTGGCAGTATCACAGGTCTGGCAACCTGAAACTGCATTCTTGAAACAATATTCTATCACATATGTGCCGATATCCTGAGTGTCTTTGGCCGTGCCTGTGTTTAAATAATAAATAGCTGGTGATCCTGAAGATGAAATAATCGTATTCTTATCTAATGTGGATGTCGAAGGTACCGACAGGCATCTGTAAGTTTCTATGCCTCCTGTTTTAACAAAAGGTTTTACCACCATAGAGTTTAATGGAAATGGCGCATTCTTGATGCAAACATCCATATCCTGTAATTCAACAACCGGATTAGGGTAATATCGGATTGGACGACACTGACTGACATAGCAACCTTTTGGATCTCTATAATCAAAACAAATAGTATCTCGGGCGCCAGTTGATGGAATCTGTGCATTAGTAATGTAGTTACAAAATGTCAGGAAATATGGGTCGCTGGCATTGCTGCCTCCTGAAATCCATGGATTGCTTTTCTTCTGATAATACCTCAAGCTCGAATCTTTAATCGTTGGATCATAACCAGCCGAACCAATCGCAATATAATTGCCGGTTAATGGGTAAGGACAATCTTTATAACATAAGGATGGAATGCCTTTGTAGGCTATGGTCGGCAATAAATTAATTTTTAAATCAAAAGTGTCTAAGTCGATATAAGTGACCCCATTTTTAATTCTTGTAACTTTTAATTCAAACTGCTCAGTACTGCCACTGGTAATCTTTAGTTTTAATTCAAAAGTATTGGATACGACCTGATTGGTGCTGATTCTGCGCCACTGATAAGTGCCTGTGTCGCCACTCGGAAGGCCGGTACCAATAGCCTTAACAGTATCAAACAGACAAATTTCCTGATCGGCTCCAGCATTAGCTGTTACTTGCGCTTTTGAATAATTAACGGAGACCAGTAAAAAAATGAGGGTAATAATTCTTTTCATAATCGATGGTTTTAAATTTGAAATACTTTTTAATTTCGTCGCTAATATACCAGCATAAACAAGGATTTCCTATTCTAACTGGAAAGATGACACTTTAAAGACGAATGTAAAACCGAAAAAGTGACTTTATTTTTGAAAAAAATAAAATCTACTCAATAAAATTATTGAATTAACCTTTAAGAGGTTTTGAGTTTGCGACCTTTATTGAATACCAGTCGACCGAAATTTTTGCCTTTGCGAAGTTCTTTTTGCTCTTCTTCAGGCAAGGAGGCAATGTGCTGACATTCATCGCTGCAGCAATTGCTGTATTTCTCGCGGCAACTTGGACATTGAATAAACAGTAAATTACAAGCCACATTGTGACAATTGGTATGCGTATCGCAAGTCTCGCCACATTGATGACATTTAGAAATCACCTCTGTAGAAATATGTTCACCTAAGCGCTCATCAAATACAAAGTTCTTTCCGTGAAACTTATTAGGTAATCCTTTTTCTTTAATCTGATTGGCGTAGTGTATAATGCCACCCTCCAGCTGATATACTTCTTTAAAACCTCTGTAAAGCATGTAGGCACTGGCTTTCTCACAACGAATACCACCGGTGCAATACATCACCACGGGTTTATCTTTTTTATCTGCCAGTTGTTCGGCAACAATTGGTAACTGTTCTCTGAAACTTACCACATCTGGTAAAATAGCATTTTCAAAGTGGCCTACTTCACTTTCGTAATGGTTACGCATATCGACAATGATCACATCATCGCGCTCTGTAATTTCGTTAAACTCTTCAGCTTTTAAATGCTTACCAATTCTCGTAACATCAAAATCAGGATCGTCTATACCATCTGCAACTATCTTTTTTCTCACTTTAATATTGAGTTTGAAGAAAGATTTGCCATTGTCTTCGACTGCTATATTTAAACGATTGCCTTTCAGAAAATCAATGCTTTCTAAATGCTCCTTAAAGGCTTCCAGATTTTCGGTAGGTACAGACAGTTGAGCGTTGATGCCCTCATCTGCTACATAGATTCTTCCTAATACTCCCAGAGAATCCCACTTAATGTACAGATTATCTCTGAACGCCTGAGGATCCTGAATGTAATGGTATTTGTAAAAAGAAATAGTAGTTCGGGGAGTTGTATCCTCCTCAATCTTCTTTTTTAGAATATCTCTGTTGACTCTATTATGTAAAACCACCTTGCAAAGGTAAGCTTTTCATGAATTTTTTAAAAATGACGGAGATCAGCCTCTGTAACCCTGAGGATTACTTCTTCTTTTTTACCGTTAAATCGATGATTTCAACGCCTGGATAGTTGGCAGCGTTAAACTCGAAATTGGTGTCAGCTATGGCTGTATTCGGTGTTTGAGTAGTAACAGTATAAGTTTGCTTATTGCCGGCTTTGAATGAAACTTTTAAGCTCTGAACGGTTTTGGCTGTCTTGTCAACCTCCAGGTTCATTAAAAAATATGGCTTAGTTTTATCTGTTGGCGTTAACTTTACTTTTTCAATCTCTGTAGTGCCTTTCTTGTAAGAACCATCGCTGGCATATAAGAAACCTTTTTCCCAGATAGTGAAAATCTTAGAAGGATTAACGCCATTGCCTGAATTAGGATTATATGTTTCTTTCTGACATTCGTTTAACTCTTTTGTGTAAGTCCATATAAACTTGCCATTACAAAAAATCTCTTGTCCACTAAAGGTCAGTTTAAAACTGCTGGCTTTGGTCCATAATGTGCCTTTCTCGGTTTTCTTGGCAGCTTTTGCATCAGCAGGCTCTGTCAGCACGCTGAAATCAGCTTTTAATGTCTTATAGGTTTTGTATTTCTTAGATACTTCCTTTAGTAATTTGGTGGTGGCTTTATCTTTCTCACTTTCTTTCTTATCAGCCTGAGCAAACGAGAAACATAATGTAGAAATAAGTACTAAAGAGAATAAAATTGTTTTGTTCATTTAACTATGATTATTTTAACAAATTTTTAAGGGTGCAAAAATAGTGATTTATTTGTTATATAAATTATCCAAAAACTGTTCCAAAGATATTTCATCGGGAATCAGTACTTTTCGGGCTTTTGCTCCTTCGAAGGAACCAACAATACCAGCTTGCTCCAACTGATCGACTAATCTACCAGCTCTGTTATAGCCAAGTTTGAGTTTACGCTGAATCAATGATGTACTTCCCTGTTGTGTCATTACCACCAGTCTGGCAGCATCTTCAAATAAGGCATCTCTTTCGTTCGGATCAAAATCGTCTTTTGAACCGCCTTCATCATCCCCTTTAAATTCAGGTAATTCGAATGCTCCGGCATAGCCTCTCTGATTGCCGATAAACTCGGTGATGCGCTCTACCTCAGGGGTGTCGACAAATGGACACTGAAGTCGTATGAGGTCGTTGCCCGTACTAAACAACATATCCCCCTTACCAATTAGCTGATCAGCTCCATTGCTATCTAAAATGGTTCTTGAGTCGATCTTAGAAGTAACCCTGAACGCCAGTCGGGCCGGGAAGTTCGCTTTAATAGTACCCGTAATAATATTAACAGAAGGACGCTGAGTCGCCAGAATCACATGTATCCCAACAGCCCTTGCCAGCTGTGCCAGTCGCGCAATAGGTGTTTCTACCTCTCTGCCTGCTGTCATCATCAGATCGGCTACCTCATCAATTACCACAACAATATACGGTAAGAATCGGTGGCCCTCTGTAGGCAGTAATTTTCTTTCTTTAAACTTGGTATTGTACTCGATGATGTTTCGCTTACCGGCCGCTTTTAATAGCTCATACCTGTCATCCATTTCCATACAAAGCGAGTTCAGTGTATTACAAACCAGTTTGGTATCTGTAATAATAGCATCACCGTCGCCAGGTAATTTAGCCAGATAATGACGCTCTATCTTATTGTATAAAGTTAATTCTACTTTCTTAGGATCTACCAGTACAAACTTCAGTTCTGAAGGATGCTTTTTGTAAAGCAATGAGACAATCAGGGTGTTTAATCCAACAGACTTACCCTGGCCCGTAGCACCAGCACACAAAAGGTGCGGCATCTTACTCAGGTCGGCTAAATAAATTTCATTCGAAATGGTTTTGCCGAGTATGACCGGTAATTCAAAATTACATTCCTGAAACTTCTTACTGGCCACCATCTGACGCATCGGCACCATCTCTGGTTTCTTATTAGGTACTTCGATACCAATGGTACCACGACCAGGAATTGGTGCTATAATACGAATACCTAAGGCCGCTAAACTCAATGCAATGTCATCTTCCAGATTCTTGATTCTTGAAATCTTTACACCGGGAGCAGGTACAATTTCGTATAGTGTAACAGTTGGACCGATATTGGCTTTGATCTCAGATATACTGATATTATAGTTTTTGAGAGTCTCAACAATTAAATTTTTACTGGTCTCGAGCTCTGTTCTGTCTATCTCAGCTTTAGCAATTTCATACTCTTGCAATAAATCGAGGGTTGGCATTTGGTAACCTGCCAGGTCGAGGGTCGGGTCATACAAATCATCCAATCCTGCCGCCACCGCCTTCTCGCTGATATTCGGCTGAACAACTGGTGCCTGAAACTCTTCTTCCTGACGAGATTCTATCTTTAATTCAAAATCTCCGGAGGCTGGCACTATGGTCTTGACTGGCTTAGCAGGTATCTCAAAACTTATTGGAGCAGCAGGTGCTTCTTCATCCAGTTCTATCGCTTCAATACCATCATCGTCTGCCACGGCCATTTCTTCTTCTATCTCATGCTCGTCGTTGAGTGTAATAATATCTATGCCTTCCATCTCGTCTCCAACTATATTGGCACCAGTGTCTTCTTCTGCTTTGTTTTGTTTTACCTGTAAATGCGCTCTCATTGCCTCAGCCTCCATGGCATGATCAGATAAATCAACTCTTAAATCATCGGCAGTATCTGTTGCAGGCTTCAGATTAAATCTGAAATCCACATTGTAAACTACTATCATAAATATGGCAGCATACAACAATAAAAACAATACCACTCCAGCATAGCCCATCAGACCTTTGATCCACATAAAACCATAGTAGCCGAAGCCTCCACCCATAAAAATATTACTCTGATGGAAAATAAAGCCCATCAGAATGGAGGTCCATACCACGATAAAAAAGGTATACCTAAGAATCTTAACAATAGGATACATCTGCCAGTTAAAAAGCAGTTTGGTTCCTAATGTGAAAAATGTCAAGAGAATTAAAAAAGATGAAACACCAAACCATTTATGGATGAAAAGATGGCCAAACCAGGCACCAAAAAATCCCATCATATTGGCAGATCCCTTCGGATTATGAGACGAATACCAACTCCAGCTGCTGCTCTGCAACAAATCCTGATCCGTTTCAAAACCCCATAAATTGATGATATGAGAGGTGAAAGCCAGAAACAAGAACAAAGAAAACAAGATAAAAAAAGCACCCGTTATTCTGCGGGTACGCTCATCTTTAATCCACGCCAGCTTACTTCCACCCAGAGGTTTCCTCACTTCCTTCTCTTCTGCCTGAAAGTCGTCTGCTGAATTCCTGAAACTGTTTCCTTTTTTTCCGGCCATAATAATGCTTCTCGCAAATGTAAAACGCACCCGCCACAATCCTTAGTATGCCACATAAATAAAATCCACACTTATCCGCTAATGTTTACATAAGTGGAATACCAGTTTTCGGGAATGATGCTCTCAACCGAAAATAGTATGTATACGAAAGAAATAAGTGATGTTCAGACTAGTGAGATTTGAATATTTAAAAAATAAAATTACCTTCGTTTTCCAAACTTATGAAAAATCAATCAAAACTTCTGCTATTTATCTCTGCTATTCTCTTTTTATCTTCCTGTGGTGTCATCACCAAAGCCAGATATGGCAACGGACTAAAACTAAATATAGAATCTAATCTGTTCGCCAGAAAAGGTAAATCTGAAACACCTAAAACACCTGCTAAAAAGAAGAAAACTCTGCCTCATGTTTCGGATGCTCCTGTTGCTAAAACGCCTGCAATTCATACTGATAGTTTTGCATCTGAAACAATTATTCAATCTGTTTCAATTTCCTGGAATGCTAATACGACTTCTGCTCTGATTGATCAGAAAAAATTCAACAAGAGAACTCCAGGGAAATCAAAAGGTAT
>JBJTNS010000375.1:0-3682 GCA_046074245.1 Chitinophagaceae bacterium
GATTTTGCAATCTCTTTTGACGTTTTAGTGCCGAAGCGGTTTTTGTAATCGCGCAGTTGACGGGTCATCTCCAGATTATCGTAATTGATATCTTTAGATAAGCTTCCAAGGAAATCCCAGCCATTGATATCGTCGATATAACCATTGTGGTCGTCGTCTACAGCATTGCCAGGAATCTCTTTGGTATTGGTCCATAAATTAGCGGTGATATCAGGGTGAATAACATCCACACCATTGTCTATAACAGCAACAATAACAGGTTTAGCAGTAGCAGGTTTTGGAACTTCTTGCATGGCCTTGATCAGGTCGATGCCATAAACAGTATCTTTTGGAGAGTAGTTTAAGTGCCAGTCTTTAGAGTAGTTCTGAGCGAACAGGGTAATGCCCAGAAAGAGGGCAGGTAATAGGAACAGTTTTTTCATTATAAATTTAGATGCTTATTGAATTGTAATTCTGAAAGGGAGTCGCGACTGAAAGCCCTGAGCGCTGAAGCAGTTTTGCATGGCTTTGTAATAGGTATACATAACACCTAAGTCGGCAGACATTTTTTTCTCCATCAGTGTATTGCTGCCATCTTTCAGGAACTGAGAGAATGGGTTTTCTACTTTAGGAAAATCTACTGTGGTGTATGATTTTATTTTTGCCAGGTAAGCTGCAATTTTAATAGCGTCGTTAATGCCACCGTAGCTGTCGATTAAGCCGTTGCTTTTTGCTTGAGTTGCTGTCCACACCCGTCCCTGAGCGATTGCTTCAACGCTGGTGCTGTCGAGGTTTCTGCCTTTTTCAACCACATTGGTGAAATCGTCGTAGATGCGGTTCACCATAGATTGCAGATAGAATTTATCGGTTTCAGAGAGGGGCTGATCCACTCTGCCAAAGTCGCTGTACTTGCCGGTTTTAACACTTTCGAACGTCAGGCCCATTTTATTGGTAAGCAGTTCGTGCATGTTTGGGAAGAGTCCGAATACGCCGATAGAACCTGTGATGGTATTGGGCAAAGCGATGATGCTATCTGCCAGTGCTGAGATATAGTATCCACCGCTGGCGGCGATATCACCCATAGAAACGACTACTGGTTTTTTGCCTTTACACAAAGCAATTTCTCTGGCAATCACATCACTGGCCATAGAGCTGCCACCTGGTGAGTTCACTCTGAGCACAATGGCTTTAACGTTTTTATCTTCTCTGGCTTTACGAAGTGCTTTTACCATAGATTCAGAACCGATGGTAGACTGATTGCCTTCGCCATCGATGATTTCGCCAACGGCATATACAATGGCAATCTGGTCTTTGGCTTTAGAATCTTCGCTGATGTTTTTAGCGTAAGCAGAAGCTTTAATAAAGTTAACTTCTTTGTCTTTAATTTTTAGTTTTCTTTGAATGGTGGTTTCAATTTCGTCTTCATAAACCATTCTGTCTATTAGTCCGAATTGCACGGCCTGCTGAGGCGATTGTATGGTGAAGTTATTGAAAGCGTGAGCGAGAACGGCGGTATCTATTTTGCGACTTTCGCCAATGCCTACCAGTACACTTTTATACAGTTCGTTCAGGTATTCGTTGATCTGAGTTCTGTTTTCGTCGCTTAGTTCTGTTCTGGTGAAAGCTTCGATAGCGCCTTTGTAAGCACCAACTTTCACGTATTGCATTTCGACACCCAGTTTATCGAGGGCACCTTTAAAGAACATGATATTAGCGGTTAGGCCATTAAAAAGCACATTGCCGGTTTTTTCAACAAAGACAGAATCGGCAACACAGGCCAGGTAATAGTTTTTTTCGTCGTAGTAAGGTGCAGAAGTATAAATAAATTTACCACTGGCTTTAAAGCTTTTCAGGGCATTTCTAATTTCGAGGATGCTGGCATAACCAGTACCGCTGATATTGGTTTTAAGATAAATGCCTTTGATTTTAGGGTCGGATTTGGCATGGTTGATAGATAACAGAAGCTGGTCGAGACCCAGCATGCTACCCTGACCATCTGGGTCGAGGAAAGAGGCGAAGTCTTCGTTCGTTCTCTCCTGAACATCGTAGTCCAGATTCAGTTCCAGAACCGAATTGTCTTTCACTGTTACTGTTTTATTGCCGGCGGAACCGATAAGGCTCATAACCGAGAAAAAGAGTAGCAGACCTAAAAACAGGAACGATACAAATAGTCCGAGTATAGTGGCAAAAGTATATTTTAAAAACTCTTTCATGTTATTTACTTCAACTGATGAACCTGCAAAATAAGGGTGGGGGATGTTTTGTCATACTTTTTTTTCGATAAACGCCGAAAAAGTAGGATAAAAGCCTGTGTCACTGAAATGTTTATGAACTGTTAGTCAATTCTGCCAAACTTGCTGAGGTCGTCTTTTTAAATTTTAGTATTTTTGCAGCAATGCAACTCAACGAACTTTCAGCCATCAGTCCGCTCGACGGACGTTATCGTTCAAAGACTAAAGGTCTGGCCACTTATTTCTCTGAATTCGGTTTGATTAAATACCGTGTCAGAGTTGAAGTAGAATACCTGATTGCTTTAAATGCTATTGGTTTAAAAGGATTTTCAGAGCCTTTTACGGCCGAGGAGGTTCAAAGTTTAAGAAACATTTATCTTCAGTTTACTGAGGCGAATGCCAACGAAATTAAAACGACCGAGAGAACTACCAACCACGATGTGAAGGCGGTTGAGTATTTTGTTAAGAGTCAGTTAGAGCAGCTTGAACTACAGGCTTACAAAGAGTGGGTGCATTTCGGTTTAACCAGTCAGGATGTTAACAACACTGCTATTCCGCTTTCATTGAAAGAGGCCTTGCAGGAATGTGTTTTACCTGAATTGCAAGCTCTGATTAATGCTTTAGAGAAAATGGCACTGGAGTATGCCAGTGTGCCGATGCTGGCCCGTACTCATGGTCAGGCTGCCAGTCCTACCATGTTAGGCAAAGAAATCATGGTATTTGTATCGCGTTTAAAAACGCAGTATGCTCAGATGCTGATGGTACCATTCTCGGCAAAGTTTGGTGGAGCAACCGGAAATTTCAATGCACATTATGTATCATTCCCGGAGAACAACTGGCAGGCCTTTGGCGATCATTTTGTGAATTCTGTTTTAGGATTAGAGCGCAGTACACCAACCACTCAGATTGAGCATTACGATAATTTAGCAGCGATGATGGATGTGTTCAAACGCATCAATACCATATTGATTGATTTAAGTCGCGATATCTGGCAGTACATCTCCATGGATTATTTCAAGCAGAAGTTAAAAGAGGGTGAGGTAGGCAGCAGTGCGATGCCGCATAAGGTCAACCCAATTGACTTCGAAAATGCGGAAGGTAATCTCGGATTTGCTAACGCGATTTTCGAACATTTATCAGCAAAATTGCCAATTTCAAGATTGCAGAGGGATTTAACAGATTCGACAGTTTTAAGAAATATTGGAGTGCCGTATGGTCATTGTTTAATTGCCTATGCCAGCTTATTAAAGGGATTAGATAAATTGATTTTGAATCAGGAGGCATTAGCGTCGGATTTGGATAAGAACTGGGCGGTGGTTGCAGAAGCGATTCAAACGGTTTTACGCAGTATTGCGTATCCTAATCCGTATGAAGCGTTAAAGGCGCTAACGCGAACTAATTCTAAAATCGGTGAAACAGAGATTAAAGCGTTTATTGAAACGTTGGATGTTGCGGAGGAGATTAAAGTAAGA